>JAIBJL010000167.1 GCA_020029545.1 Gammaproteobacteria bacterium | reverse complement strand
TTTGCGAAGTGCCAAAGAACTTGCGCGAGCGATGACGCAGAGGTTGGCGTGCCGATCTGGTCGGTGACGACCGATACCGCGCCACGTTCGTTGAGCAATCGCAGCATCGTTCGCACGAAGTTGTGCCCGGATGCAGCGTAGACCCAGGAAGTGCGCACCACAATTCCACGATCGCCCAGGGCTTGCAGGACCGCGATTTCGCCGTCAGCCTTGCTTCGCCCGTAGGCGCCAAGTGGCGCGATGGAATCGTCGGGTCGATAGGGAAGACTCTTCTGCCCGTCAAACACGAAATCGGTCGAAATCTGGATCATTCGCGTACGCCCACCCCGCAGCGCCGCCTCGGCAAGATAGCGTGGCGCAAGAGCATTGACGCGAACGGCGTCCGCCTGATTCATTTCGGCTTTGTCCACTGCCGTGTAGGCCGCTGCGTTGACGAGCACATCCGGTTTTACCGCGGCCACATAGTCCCGCACGCTCGTCTCGTTCCCGATATCCAGATCAGCGCGTGCCGTGAAAATCGCGTCGATGTCCGGCGGACATGCAGCTTTCAACGCCTGTCCGACCTGCCCTGCCGCTCCTGTGACTAGTACTCGCATAATTCAGGGCAGGGCTTCGATATTGTCGATGCCTTCGGCCGTCGCATCCCGCGCGGTAAGCGTGGGTTGGACACCGGGCGGCAGAGGCCAGTCGATCCCCACTTGCGGGTCGTCCCAGCGCAACGCGCGTTCGTGCTGCGGCGCGTAGAAGTCCGTACATTTGTAGACGAAATCCACCTCATCGCTCAACGTCAGGAACCCATGCGCGAATCCTGCCGGAACCCAGAGCATATGATGGTTCGTATCGTTCAATTCCATGCCAACCCACTGACCGAAGGTAGCTGAACTGCGCCGCATATCGACTGCAACATCGAACACTGCGCCGCGCGTGACGCGAATCAACTTCCCCTGCGTCTGCCGCATCTGGTAGTGCATGCCGCGCAGAATCCATTTTGCTGAGCGACTGTGATTGTCCTGCACGAAGTGTGTCGCTATGCCAGCAGCCGCGAACCGCGATTCATGCCAGGTCTCGAGGAAATAGCCGCGACTATCGCCGAATACTTTCGGCTTGATCAACACCACATCCGGAATGTGCGTGGGCACGAACTCCAACTCAGGCTCCTTCGCTCAATATGGCGCGTAGATATTCACCGTAACCCGACTTGGCCAGCGGTGCTGCGAGACCTTCGAGCTGCTGCGCATCGATGAAGCCGGCTCGGTATGCGATCTCTTCAGGGCAACAGACTTTCAATCCCTGCCGGCTCTCGATCGCTTCGATGAACATCGAAGCCTGCAACAGAGACTCGTGGGTGCCGGTGTCCAGCCAGGCAATGCCACGACCGAGCACTTCGACCTGTAGCGCTGCGCGATTGAGATACTCTTGATTGACGTCTGTAATCTCATACTCGCCGCGGGCCGAAGGCTGGAGAGCGGCCGCAATATCGATCACTTCATTGTCGTAAAAGTACAAGCCCGTCACGGCAAAGTTGGACTTCGGACGGCGCGGCTTCTCTTCGATGCCCAACGCCTTACCGGTCGCGTCAAAGTGCACGACACCGTAACGGCCCGCATCCTTGACGTGATAGGCGAAGACGGTGGCGCCAGCAGTGTTGGCGCTGGCGGCCCGTAGTTGCTCGGGTAATCCGTGTCCATAGAAAATATTATCGCCCAGAATCAGGCTCACCCGGTCGGAACCGATAAATCGCCGGCCGATCGTGAATGCCTGGGCAAGTCCTGCGGGTTGCGGCTGTTCTGCATAGTTCAGGTTGATTCCCCACTTGCGGCCATCTCCGAGCAGCCGCTGATAGTGCGGCAGATCAGACGGCGTGGATATCAGCAGGATGTCGCGAATTCCCGCCAGCATCAGCGTCGAGAGCGGATAGTAAACCATCGGCTTGTCGTAGACCGGCAGCAATTGCTTGCTGACGCCCAAGGTCACGGGATGCAGGCGTGTGCCTGATCCTCCCGCAAGAATGATTCCCTTGTAATTCACATGTCCTCGTTGTGTTCTCGGATTGATGCGTTTCAGTCTTTTGCCATGGAACCCAGCACCCGCAGCCCTTTGCGCAGCGTAGCCGTGTCGATGATGCCCAGCGCTTTCAAATGTCGCTCTGTTGTCATGCGACTGGACGCCCAAGCACCCAGGCTGCCGGCCAGCTGTGAGGCAACCGCGTTGCCGTAGGCTTCTGTGGCAATCGCGAAGCCGGGCTGCATCGCGCGCTTCCCATGTGCTGCAGCCAGGAACGCCAGATCGATCAGATCGCGCGCATGCACGGACTCATCCTGGCCGCGATCCGTGTTCGCCAGAAATTTCTCGGCAACCATGTGATCCAGATCGAGCACCGGAACACCGAGTCCGGGATCGAGGAAGCCGGCAAGATCTATTCTTGCTTCCAGTACCATTTCGAACTTGATTCGCACGGAATCGATTTCAATGAACGTGCGAATGCCGTCACGATCAGCGCGCACTTCGCGCACGAGGGTGACGGGTTTCCGGGTCAGCTTACCCAACGTAGTCTGCGTCACCGTTTCACGCAGCACCCGGAATCCCTTCCGGCTGGCGCACAGGAAATCGATATCACGAGATTCCCTGAACTCATTCAGCGCCAGCGCGATCTGAGTGCCACCTCCAAAGTAGCACTCCGATTCGAGCAGCAAGTCGGCGTTCAGATTGTGGAGAAGCCTCGCCACAGCACGATGATAATCGCGATGAAATTCAGGCATTGATGACGCCGTTGCCGAATTGTTGGGTCAGTCGCGCAATCAACTGTGTCTCCAGAGGCGTGAGTTTCTCACTGCGGATATGTCGCCAGTTGCGTTCATACAGCGCAAAAGCCTCGCGGGCTGGAATGAGCTTGTCCGCAAGATTCCATGCAATGTCGGCAAGCGCCGGATAATCGGCAATGCGGACCACGTGACGGTCGAGCGCGTCATTCAAAAACTCGATGAGGGCGCCACTTTCCCGCACCACGGCCAGCCTCTCCGCGGTCGCTACCGGCACCACCAACTGGATGTGAACCAAGCCGGCGCGCCGCTGCTGCGCCCGTTGCTTCTGCTTGGCATGTCGCAGCTGCTCGACACGTGGAAGCTTGCTGGTGCGGGGACGCCCGGGCGCTTTCATGGCCGCAGGATGCCTTTGATTCTGATGGCATGTCAACAAAATAGAGGCTGAGATTAGGAATATTGCAGGTCGGGTGTCGTTGTAGGTTGTAGGTTGGAATGGCACTAAGTTAAGCCGAATCGGAGTCTTTCTTCACCTCTCCCTTTGGGAGAGGTCGCACACGGTGCGGGTGAGGGGAGACGCGACAGCGCGTCAAACAGGCGCGGTGCGCTTCCCCTCACCCGTGCTCCGCACGACCTCTCCCAAAGGGAGAGGTGAAGAAAGGCGGCACGCGCGCTTAACTTAGCGCCATTCGGTTGTAGGTTGCAGGTTCGGGTTCGCTGTAGGTCGGATTTCAACCCGACACCTCAGAGTCGGACTAAAGTCCGACCTACAGGGAAGTAGGGAGTGGCGAGCTGTGTCTGGAACACAGCCGGCCGACTACAGAGGTAGGAAGTGGCGAGCCGTGTCTGGAACACAGCCGGCCGCCGCCATCGGGACCACTCATCCCGCCCGCCATTGCCCCACCTGCTGCAACAGGCCGGCGAGTGTCGGATCGGTGTTCTGTTCTGGTTTCTCGACAACCGGCGCCAAGGTATCCGCCAGCTTCTTGCCCAACTCCACACCCCACTGATCGAAGGCGTTGATGCCCCAGATCACGCTCTGGGTGAACACCTTGTGTTCGTAGAGCGCGATTAACCGACCGAGCGTCTTCGGTCCCAGGCGCGGGAACAGGATGATGGAACTCGGGCGGTTGCCGGGATGCAATTTGTGCGGGATCAGGCGTGCGATTTCCTGCTCCGGCATATTTTTCGCAGCCAGGTCGGCGCGCACTTGGGCTTCCGTCTGCCCAAATGCGAAGGCCTGGGCCTGCCCGAAGCAGTTTGCCAGCGCGAGATTCTGCTGCGCTTGAAACTTGCTGGAGGCGTTGACCGGCGCCAGGAAGTCGAGCGCGACCTTCGCGGTGCCCTGATGCAGCAACTGAAAAAACGAATGCTGTGCGTTCGAACCGGGCTCGCCCCACAGGACCGCACCGGTGTCGTAGGTCACTTCGCTGCCATCGAGCGTGACACGCTTGCCGTTGGACTCCATATCCAGTTGCTGCAGGTATGCCGGCAATCGATGCAGCCGCTGGTCGTATGGCAGCACTGCCAGAGAATCCATACCGAGAAAGTTGCGATTCCAGACACCAAGCATGCCCATCAGTACCGGCAGATTCTTCTCCAGCGGCGCCGTCCTGAAGTGCTCATCCATTTCGTGCGCGCCGGTCAGCATGAGCTCGAACTGATCCATCCCGAGCGACAAGGCGACCGAGAGACCGACAGCGGACCAGATCGAATAGCGGCCGCCGACCCAGTCCCACATAGTGAAGCGATTTTGCGGCGGGATCAGGAAGGCATCCATGGCCTTGGCATTGGTAGACACGGCCGCGAAATGCCGCGCAGGTGCGCCGGCACCCAGATGATCGACGGTCCATTCGCGCGCAAGCTTGGCGTTGGTCAATGTCTCCAGGGTGCTGAACGTCTTGGAGCACACGACGAACAGCGTTCGTGCCGGTTCGACCTGTTGCAGCACATCGGAAAGCTGCACGCCGTCGATATTCGAGACGCAGTGCAGGCGGATGTTCTGATTGCGGTAGTTGGCCAGCGCCTCCGTTGCCATCACGATGCCCAAGTCCGAGCCACCGATGCCAATGTTGACGATATCCGTAAAGGTGCGCCCGGTGGCGCCAACGATCCTGCCGCCGTGCACGCCGTCCACGAACGTGCGCATCCTCTCCAGGCTGGCATTGACCTCGGTCATGAGGTCGACGCCATCCAGCGTAATGGCCCGATTCGATCGATTGCGCAGTGCCGTATGAAGGACGGCACGATGCTCGGTGACATTGATCTTCTCGCCACTGAACATCGCGGCGATCCGCGATTCGAGACCACGGACGCGAGCCAGGCCGAGCAGCAACGCAATCGTCTGTTCGGTTACGCGCTGGCGTGAGAAATCGAACAGCAGATTGAGTTCCCTGCGTGAGAACCGGGCAAAGCGGTCTGCCTGCTGAGCGAACAGATCGCGAAGATGAATGGGGCGCATCCCGACCGCGTGCTTCTCGAGCGCCTGCCATTCCTGCGTTCCCGTCACTTGCGTCATCTCATCGTCTCCGTCGTCATTTCTCTACCGGGGAAAGAGGCGCAGCTTACGCCCAAGCAATTGGAGGGGCCGCGGGAAAACGCTCGAACCGGCAAGAATGCGGAGGAAATACCGAATTTCTCCGCTGCCCTGCATAAATAGACGCGCACATACTGCAACTGCTGAGGCTACAACATGGAGGCGAACAGGTGAAGCACGGCATGCGATCCGAAGGCAGATCTCGCGCACGAAATTTGCGGGTAACAGGTACCGATGCCGAGCGGCGCCTCTGGGCTCATCTGCGCGACCGTCGGTTGGCCAATTGCAAGTTTCGGCGTCAACAATTGATCGGACGCTACATAGTGGATTTTGTCTGCTTCGAGGCCAGAATAGTCGTCGAAGCCGATGGCAGTCAGCATCAGGACCAGGCTGCGTACGATTCAACTCGCACTGAGTATCTGGCATCCCGTGGATATCGTGTCCTGCGGTTTTGGAACAACGATGTGTTGTTGCGTACCGAGGTTGTCCTTGATGTCATTCATCAGGCACTGATGGGGCCTCATCCTTGATGAGCTGCGCCCAACTTGTTCGCGATGAGATCCCTCCACCCCTCTCTGTCCCGCGAGCGCGAAGGGGAACCCCTCACCCCAACCCTCTCCCGCAAGGGGAGAGGGAGTCAGAGCGCGGTTGCGCTTCGCGGGTGAGGGTGTCTTTCACCTCTCCCCTTTGCGGGAGAGGTCGCGCTTCGCGGGTGAGGGTGCCTTCACCTCTCCCCTTGCGGGAGAGGTCGCGCGCTTCGCGCGGGTGAGGGCGCCTTCACTTGTAGTACTGCAGATACCAGTCCACAAAGTTTTTCACCCCCTCTTCCACCGGCGTGGCCGGACGGTAGCCGACGTCGCGCACAAGATCATCCACATCGGCGAAGGTATCGGGCACGTCGCCGGGCTGCATCGGTAACAGGTTCTTCTGGGCTTGCTTGCCCAGGCTTTGCTCGATCATTTCGATGTATTTAAGCAATTCGACCGGTGCGTTGTTACCGATGTTGTACAGACGGTAAGGCGCCTTGCTCGTGCCGGGATCGGGCTCGTCACCGCTCCAAGCCGGGTTCGGTGCGGCAATCCGATCCACCGCTCGGACCACGCCTTCGGCGATGTCGCCGACGTACGTGAAGTCGCGACGATGGTTGCCGTAGTTGAACACGTCGATCGGCTTGCCTTCGATGATGTTCTTGGTGAACAGAAACAGCGCCATGTCCGGGCGACCCCAAGGCCCGTACACCGTAAAGAATCGCAGCCCGGTCACCGGCAGGGCGTACAGGTGCGAGTACGTGTGCGCCATCAGCTCGTTGGCTTTCTTGGTCGCCGCATAAAACGACAGCGGGTGGTCCACGTTCTGGTGGACCGAGAACGGCATTTTCGTGTTGGCTCCGTACACGGAACTGGTCGAGGCATATACCAGGTGCTCGATGGCATTGTGACGACAGCCTTCCAGGATATTCGCGAAGCCGACGACATTGCTGTCGATATACGCCAAGGGATTCTTGATCGAATAGCGCACGCCTGCCTGTGCCCCCAGATGGATGACACGCGCGAACTTCTCCTTCTCGAACAGTGCCGGCATCGCGACGCGATCTGCCAGGTCGGCCTTCACGAACCGGAACGCCGGATAGCGCTGCAGAATCTCCAGGCGCGCTTCCTTCAGCGAGACCGCGTAGTAGTCGTTCAGATTGTCGAGACCGACGACTTCATCGCCGCGATCGAGCAGCAGCTTCGAGGTATGAAAGCCGATGAATCCGGCGGCGCCGGTGACAAGAATTTTCATAGCGAGCTCAGTCGAAAAGAGGGATGGCGGTCGACATTTTGCCGAATCGGGCACGGCGGCGCACGGTTAAAGTCAGACCTCATCTGCGCTGCGCGGCTGCGAATTCTCCCGGAATCGGCAAAAAACGGCTGCTACGCGTTTCTACGCGAACCAGCGGCTTAATCAGCCAGCGAATGACGGAAGCTCGCCCACAATGGGCGCCGGCAGTTTCCTCGAGACAATTCCATGATCGCTCTGTCCGGACATCGTGATCTCCTGGCCTGGCAGCAGTCCTTGGCTCTGGCGCGCAATGTGTACGCGGCTACGGCCAACTCGTTTTCCGAAGGCAGCAACGATCTGGTCCTGCAGATTCGTCGCTCGGCCGTGTCGATTGCCACCGCCATCGCGGAAGGCGCAGCGCGACATCGGGCATCCGAGTTTCGACAATTACTCAGCGCCGCGCGCGCAACACTGTCGGAACTGGAAACGCAGGTCATGATCGCCACCGACTTGCGCATTCTGAGCGGTAACGTGCCGCTGGAACAGGAAATCCTCGAACTCAGGCAACTGCTGTCGGCGCTGATCCGGAAACTGTCCGAACGCCAGCCGCTGGTGGGGTGAATAGTGATTGGTGAATGGCAAGAGGGTGAATCCTCCTACTATCTTGCGATTCACTACTCACCACTCACCATTCTCACAGCAGGTAAATCACCGCCAGCAACCCGGTGGTCGTCATGACGAGCGTATAGGGCAGCGCCATGAACAGCATGCGCCCGTATGAGAGCCGAATCAGCGGCGCCAGCGCGGAGGTCAGCAAAAACAGAAACGCGGCCTGCCCGTTCGGCGTGGCCACGCTGGGAATGTTGGTGCCTGTATTGATGGCCACCGCCAGGTGATTGAACTGATCCTGCGTAATGGCGCCTTCCAGCAGGGCGGCTTTGACCTCGGTAATGTAAATCGTCGCTACAAACACGTTGTCGCTGATTGCCGAAAGCAGGCCATTGGCGACATAGAACATGGCGATCTGCGCCCTGCCCTGCAATTGCAGCACCGCATGCACGATGGGTTCGAACAGGTGCTGATCGTGCAGCACGGCGACCACCGCAAAAAACACCACCAGCAGCGCCGTGAATGGCATGGCAGCCTCGAACGCCTTGCCGATGCGCGGCTCATCGGTCACGCCGATGAATGCCGTCGCGACCACGATGATCGTGAGCCCGATCAGTCCGACCTCGGCCAGATGCAATCCCAACGCGACGATCAGGAACACGACGGCAATCGCCTGCACGACCAGCACGGCAATATCGCGCGGAGTGCGTCTGGCAGCTTCCTTGCGCGCGTATTCCTTCAGCACATCGCGTACCGCGAGCGGCAGCGCCGTGCCGTAGCCGAACCAGCGGCATCGATCCACCACGACGCAAGTCAGCAGCCCCACCAGCAACACCGGTACGGACACCGGCGCCACGTGCTGAAAAAATTCCACGAAATCCCAGCCGGCATGCTTGGCAATGAGCAGATTCTGCGGCTCGCCGATCTGCGTCGTCACGCCGCCCAGCGCCGTTCCCACCGCGGCATGCATCATCAGGCCACGTAGAAAGGCACGAAAAGCATCCAGATCGCAACGATGCAATTCATGCACCTGATCGTCTTGTTCGATCGCGTGTTCGGCCTCCGGCAATTTGCCGGACGCAAAGCGGTGAAACACCTGGTAGAAGCCGACGCCGACCGTGATCACGATCGCCAGCACGGTCAGCGCATCGAGAAACGCCGAGAGCAATGCGGATGTCGCACAGAACATCAGCGCCAGCGCCGTCTGCGAGCGCAGTCCCAGCAGAATCCGCGTGAAAACCAGCAGCAGCAGGTCCTTCAGGAACACGATCCCGGCCACCATGAACACCAGCAGCAGGATGACCGGCAGCGCAGTGACGGTTTCGGCGTACACCGAGGCGGGGGACGTCAGTCCGATGGCCACGGCTTCGAGCGCCAGCAATCCACCGGGCTGCAGCGGGTAGCACTTGAGTGCCATCGCCAGCGTGAAAATGAACTCGATCAGCAACAGCCAGCTCGCTGTCGTCTGGCCGTAACTGCCGCCGAACCCCAGCACCAGCGGGTTCAGAACCAGGAATGCGGCGATCGTGAACTTGTACCAGACCGGTGCGTGACCGAGAAAATTCCGCGCGAAGGCGAGCGGCAATCCGCCTGAGACGTGCCGGCCGTCAGCTTGCAAGCGCCACCTGCCCGCCCGCATCGAGCTGGCGCCAGATGGTCTTACCACCGCTGGATTTGTCGATCGCAACGAGCGAGCGCTCGTGGGCAGCCAGCTCCTCGGGCGTCGCACCGATGATCTTGAGTTCGCCGCGTGGTCGCTTTATGGCACCTAGCTCGATCGTGATGTTGGCTTGCGCGTTCGTGGTCTCGCCCAGAATCAACGTCGTCTGGCCGCCGGTCATTGCCAGATAGACATCCAGCAGGATCTGCGCATCCAGCAATGCGCCGTGCAGTTCACGCCGCGAGTTGTCGACGCTATAGCGCTTGCAGAGCGCGTCGAGACTGTTGCGTTGGCCGGGATGCATCTTGCGCGCCAGCGGCAGCGTATCGAGGATCGAACAGAGGTTCGCCACCTGGCGCACGACCGGCAGTCGTTTCAGCTCGGCGTCGAGAAACGCAATGTCGAACGCCGCGTTGTGAATGATCAGTTGCGCGCCCTGGATGAACTCCAGCAGCTCATCGACGATTTCCTCGAAACGAGGCTGCTGGGCGAGAAATTCGTTGGTCAGGCCGTGAACCTGCATGGCACCGCGATCCACCAGTCGGTC
>JAIBJL010000483.1 GCA_020029545.1 Gammaproteobacteria bacterium | reverse complement strand
CCGTCAAAGTCACGGCGCCTGCTTCGTGCGTCATCCGGTCGCATATCGTGAATTCACGCTTCCTCACCAGATTGCTTGCCTCGCTTGCGGCATTGATCGCCAGCAGCGCGTCGGTTTGCGCTCAGGAAGTGCAGTCGTTGGATGCGATACGTATGACTGCCGTAACGACGGTTCGGTCACAGCTACCAGAGTCGCCGGGCAAGTATCTGATGACCGCAGGTGCACTCGACTCACGGCTACGACTGGCGCCATGTGCTGCGCCCCTCACCGCAGTCCCTCAATCGACAGGCAATGCTAATTCCCGCGTCACCGTCGGCGTGCACTGCAATTCAGGCACGTTATGGACGGTATATGTACCGGTTACTGTAGAAGTGGAATTGCCAGTGCTGGTTTTACAACGCAGCTTGGGGCGCGACGTGCGGGTCGATGCGGCGGACGTGAAACTCCAGACAAAGCGAGTGTCGGGTGCTGCGGCTAATTTCGTCACTGATGCCAGTTTTCTGCAAGGCCGGCACCTCAAGCGACCGCTGACCGCTGGCGTTGCGTTGACAACGGACATGCTGGTCGTCGATGTCCTGGTACGACGCGGGCAGCAGGTGACCTTGCTGGCGAAATCGGGGACGATCGAAATCCGCGCGCAGGGCCGTGCTTTGGCGGATGGTGGCTTGAACGACCGCATCCGTGTCCAGAACTTGAATTCGCTCAAGGTGGTCGAGGGTGTGATTGGCGATGCCGGAACGGTTCTCGTCTCGCTGTAAATTGAAGCTCACGGCGTCAAATTCATGGCAGCGGGGTAAAAGCCCGATGGTGCCAGATGGTCTGGAAGGCTAAGCGGTTCGAGCACGATCGCTGACAGCGGTCGCGCCGGGCCTGGGAATCGAGTCGAAAAGGTGATGGGAAAACGACCAGGAGTTATCGGACTCTGCGTTTGACGTATTGTCGTTCGAAGGGAGCGCAGCTGCGAGCATCCCTTACGACCCTGTAAGGCGGCATCCCATTGGGGTGCTAAAGTTCTGAGAACTGCCGCCGTTAAAGGGGTCACGAATTGACAGGAGTGTTGGACGTGAATACGAAAATCACTGGCTTGGAGAATCGCCCTGTGCAGGTCGGTACCGATAAAAAGGTATCCCGCCAGAGCGATCCCGCGACGTTGCCGGCAGAGCATGCCGCAGCGGGCGTGAGTCCAGTCCAGATCACCGATTCGGCGAAACAGCTGGCAGCACTGGAACAGACGCTGCAGGGTTCCGCCCCAGTGAACGAAGCACGAGTGAACGCTATTCGCCTCGCGATCGAAGAAGGTCGCTACGAAGTCAAGGCGGATGTGATTGCCGACAAGCTGCTGCGTGTGGAGCGGGAGTTGAGTAACTGATGTCAGGAGTGATTATTCGTGGATCCTAAAATCTGTCGCGAGCATCTTGATCGACTGCTCGATGAAGAGATCGGCACGTTGCGACGCCTGGAGGTGTTGCTCGACACGGAGCACGAATATCTGCTGGCGAACGATATCGAAGAGCTCGATCGCGCCGGCGATGCGCGCCAGGAATGCGTCGGTAAATTGCTGCGCATCGAAGACGAACGTCGGTCGCTGTGCCGGATGATGAATCTGCCGGCGGACGCAGCTGGTATCGAACGCCTGCTCGCCTGGTGCGATCCGTCACGTCACCTGCACCGACGCTGGGCCGAATGTGGCAGCTTGGCCGCAGACTGCCGCAATCGCAACGATCGCAATGGCGCACTGGTGAGTGTGCGTCTCAAGCGTGTCGAAGGAATGCTCGATGTACTGACCGGGCGCTCCGGCCAGCCCAAGGTCTACGGCAGCAAGGGTGGCTACGAGAACGCAGGTCGCAGTCCGAACGTGCTGGCGACGGTCTGATTTTTAGCTGTTCAGCCGCGTCAGCTCGATGGCTTGCTCCGGCGGCGGCGCCTCGCGCCCCTCGGACACTACGCTGCCCAGGCGCGCCAGGATACCCGCGGTGTGACTCGCGCCCTCTTCTTTGAGCATTCGCGCCACTGCCAGATTCAACAACGCGTTGGCGATGTATTCACGCTGCGTCACCGGAACGTGGCACAACGCATCCTGGATGCGGTGCATGACCGATTGCAGCTGGGCGACTTCAAGTTCTTGATCATCGTCAACCACCATTCGAGTCAGGCAGTTCGAGGCAGGCATGCGGCAACCCTCGCGTCGACAAACGACGCATTGAAGGCTGGCTGCAGGTCACTCGGTGGCCCACCGGCTGGCTTGCTTAAGGAATAGATCGAGGCACCGCGAGCGGAGCCGATCAGCACCTTACTTCGTGAGAATCAGCTTATTGCTGTGAGTTACCCGGAGGCGGTAGTACCCGCCGCCGTGTTCGATCAGGATTTCCCGCGACTGGCCGAACAATTCCAGCGATTGCAAACAAGGGATCGCCGGGCCGCGCGGGGTTGCCGATACGGCCGGCGATCGAAACTCCGTATCACGGAGAGGGGGTCTGGGAGTGGCGGTGCTCATGGATCAAATGATAATGCTTCTCAATAACATTGCAAGCATTGTTTCTGCGGATCGCGCCTGTGGCTCTTTTCGGGTAACGAGCCAACAGACGGATGGCACTGCCCCAGCCGACATGCGTGTCCTGAGTCGCAAGGACGCCGCGAGTACACGGCCTCCCCTCGCTAGAACATCAGCAGGCACGCACCGGTCGACGCAATCATTGCGCCGCCCCAACGCAATATCGAGGTTCGCAACGAAGCGCGAGCGACGAGCGCGCCACCAGCCACTCCGATGAGGTGCAACAGCACCGTCGCTGCGATAAATCCCGCGCCGTAGCCGATTTCGACTGCCATGATCGGCGCTTCGCTGTAATGCGCGTAGCCGTGAAAGACCGCGAACAAGGCCACCAGCAACGCACTGGCCATCAGCGGCAGCCGCACGCCGAACGCAACCGCCACACCGAACGACATCACTGACAGCGCCAGCATCGATTCAATCGCCGGTAACGGTATGCCCATGCGCGCCAGCAACACCCCACCGATCATCGCCAGCGGAAATATCGATGGCAGAATCCAGATGGCCGCACGGCCCAACTGCACAGCCCAAAGTCCGACGGCAATCATCGCCAGCGCGTGATCGATGCCAGTCAGAGGGTGAATAAACCCAGCCCACGCGTCGGTTGCGACATGGCCTTGCGGATGTGCCAGCACCAAGCCGGGCATCAGCAGCGCAGCCAGCAGCGAGGCGAATAATCGGGGTGTCGATTGAGAGGCCGAATGCATCTGGTGCTTCCTGTTCGAGTGGGTGGAATGGAAAATTGCGACTGCGCGGTTGGCAACCATAGCTGTCCGACAACCACGATTCAAACCGTCATTCGACGCAGCTGCCAGCAGTAGCTCCCTGCCCGCCCTCCATGGGAGCCACTCGCCGACCGTTGTTATTCCCATTGCTTTCGCCGGAGGCAGTGTGCAGGACCCTGGGAGTCGCGATCGACGACCGCCTTTGCCAATAAGAATCATTATCACTATGATGCGGGCTGTCGTTTCAATCAGACGCAGTTAGATGA
>JAIBJL010000166.1 GCA_020029545.1 Gammaproteobacteria bacterium | reverse complement strand
GGCAACGATGGCGTGACTCGCGGCTGCAGCACCGCATAGCCTTCGACGACGCGACCGGTCGCAATGTCGAATCGCGGCTGATTGAGCGGATGCGCCAACTTTCCGATCAGCCGCCTTACCGTCTCGCGCGGCAGTCGGGTGTCCGCATCCAGTGTGATGACGTAGCGAACGTTCATCGGTACCGCCGGACCGGTATCGATGAACGTCGTGTGGGTCGCGCCGCGCAGCAGCTGATTCAACTCGTGAAGCTTGCCGCGTTTGCGTTCCCAACCCATCCATTGTCGCTGACCGTCGCTCCATACCCGACGTCGATGTAACAGATAGAAACGCTGGCCGCGCGCGGTGAGACCATGCTTCTGGTTGAGTGTGGCGATGCCATCGATCGCCATCTGCAGCAACCACGCGTCGTCGGCGCAGGATTCGGATGTTGCGTCACTCCAATCCGTCAGCAGAGCGAAATGCAACTCACCGTCAGCTGACGCCAGGTAGTGCACTTCGAGCCGCTCGATCTGCGTTTCGAGCGCTTCGCGAGTCGTGAGCAACGTGGGCACGACGACCATGGTTCGCAGGCTCGCCGGCACTCCGTCGCGCAGCGCAAGGCCGGGCAGCATCGTCGCGCCGAAGCCACGCGTTGCCGCCCGATTCACCAGGGCAACTGCGATGTCGAGCGCCGGAACGACGCCCAGCAATGCACAAACCAGCAGCGGCATTGCGCCGATCTCCAGCGCGGACAGGCCGGCTAGCGGTATCGCAAGGACGATCGCCGTGACTGCCAGAACAGCGCCTATGTAGCCGACAGGTCCGACCGAAGCGCCGAACTCACTGCGCCACGCGCCGAGCGGTACGCGATATCCCACGGTACGTTCGAAGGCGCGTCGGCCGCGGCCCAGCAGGTGGTAGCCCGGATCGCGCTTGCGGATTTCATCGGCATCCGAATCTTCGACGGCGCGGGTCGTGGCAATCAACGCCTGCGTAATTTCAAGCTCGGTGTGCACCGAACGGCGCGCCAGCGTTTCGATCGCGCTGCGATACAGATTGCGGGTAGGGAAATCCAGGCTCGCCAAGTCGCTGTCGACGCGCAAGGCCGCATCGACGAGGCTGACATCCTCGAAGAAATCCGGCCAGTTCACATCGGAGATCAGCCGCATGCTGGTGACGATGTTGCGTACCGTGACATTGTTCGCGCCTTGCCGCTGGTGCTCGTTGTGCACCATTTCGTCGGAAGTGGTTCCCTGCGCAATCAGCTGCTCCTCGAGCCACCGCAATGCCGGCGTCACATGGGGATCCTGGTCACGTAGTCGTTTGACTACCTGTACGATAAACGACGGGGAGAACTCGCCGTGTTTTTCATGGTGACGCAACAGCGCATGCTGGTCGGCCGTCAGTCCGTTTCCTCCCAGCAACCGATCGGAAATATGATCCGCCTGCTCACGCGCGCTGCGGCTGCTCACGATGCGATCCGCGGCGCGGCGCAGATTCTCCACGAGCACGATTCGCAGCGTGATCGCGATCGCCCACAGCTCACCGATCGTCAGTGGTTGGACCCGTTGATAGGCACGCACAAAGCGACGCAACGACTCGACGTCGAAGCGACTGTCGCTGTGCGCGATGCACGCCCATGCCATGCCGAAAACGCGGGGATAGCCGAAGAAGGGGCCGGTCGCGAGTTTCGGCAGCTGGCGATAAAAGCTTGGCGGCAGATCGCACTGGACCTTGCGGATCTGCTCTTCGACGAGGTGGTAATTGTCCAGCAGCCACTCGGCCGCGGGTGTGATGGCACCGCCTGCGCTCACCGCCGCTGCGATGGAGCGATAGGCTGCCAGCAGCACCGATTCGTTTTCGCTCAGGCGGACGTTGAGGGAGCGCCGTCGCGGCGGTTTCGCGGTGACTTGCTGAGCTAGCGCCAGGCTGGAAGCGTGCTCTTCAAGCCGTTCGATGCTGAACAGTTCCTCACGGATAATTGCCTCGGTGTTCCAGGGAGACGCTGACGGTTGGAATCCGGGAATCCGCAGAAGAAAAGGTGTCACGAAAGGTGTCACGGCAGCCCTGCTCCATGTTGCGTAACTCAGGGGTGGAAAAAGCCCTGCATGGAAGCAGAGGGAAATAGCCGACGGGGAGCGAATCAGGCGGCTCACGTCGGACATCACGCAGTGACGAAGCGTGTCCGGAAGCTGCGCGAGCGTCTGCAGACAGAGCTGGTGTGAAGCGCTTCTGCCTGCGAGCAGGTGAAGTTCGTAGACTACTCCATTCGCCGTGCTCGCGGGTGCTTATCTACATTCGCTCTGAACTCGCTCTGGGCCTGAATGTGCCTTGTAACACCACCGACTTTCAATCTGCAGCAACCGCCGCTACCTGAAGTGAGGGATGACTCTGTGTGATGAGCGGAACCACGACAATGAGCTCACGGGGCATATCCAACGTTACCGTCGTGCCTCTCGGCCCGGAAGTGCTGGTGAAACTCAGTTCGCCGTGCAGCTGCTTTGCAAACAGGTGCACGAGTCGTACACCCAGGGTCGCAGAGTCCGGGGGCGAATGTATCCCGACTCCGTCGTCCGCGATTTGCAGAATCAGCGTATTTTCGGGTGTCGAAACCAATCGGACTGCGATCTCTCCCGACGCCTCGTCTGGAAACGCATGCTTGTAGGCATTGGTCATGATTTCGTTCGCGACCAAGGCGAGCGGAATGGCGCGGTCCGCTCCCAGCAGGATCGGTTCCGCCGCTATGTTCAGGACGATCTGCGCCGAACGCTCCGCGAAGGAATTTCTCAGCCCGTCGCCGATGCTTTCCAGCAACGTCGACATGAGAATCTCCTGCGCACTGTTGTTGCCTCGATAGAGCAGTTCGTGCACCTGAGCAAGAACTTGCAGGCGCGCCTGGGCTTCCTGCAATGCAGCTCGTACTTCCGTTACGGTCGCGGTCCTTACATGCATCGACAGCAGGCTCGCGGCAATCTGCAAACTGTTTTTTACCCGGTGATGCGCCTCGTAGGTCGCGGCCTCTTTGAACACCAGTGCCTCGCGCAGTGACTTCTCGGACGCTTCGGCCCGTGCGCGCGCGCTCCTCTCTTGCACCAGTTCCTGGGTCAGAGAAAGTTGCGTATCCCGATGCCAAGCCAGCGCGGCCAGAACGTTGCGATGTTCGCTGGCGGCTTGCCGCAGCTTCAGTTGTCGTATCAGTTGAATGGCAAGCTGTTCGATCACTTCCACGTCGTTCAAGCAGAATCCAGACCGCGAATCGTGGTGCGCGACCCAAAGCGTGCCTAGCGCAGTGCCGTTGGAATCGTAAAGCGGCGCGATCAGTTTCTCGATGATCGGCGGCAGAGCCAGGCTCAGATGACGGTACGCCCGCTCCGGTCGCCACATGAGTACCGTTTCGGCCGCGTCGATGCACAAGCCGCAAGGACTGGAGTTCCGCGGTGCCTCGCCACCTTCATGTGCTGCGAGTGCGCCGCTGATGGATTCCCAGCGGATGTACGCGTTGCCCGACTCGTCCGTTCGTAACATGCTGATCCCGGCGGACCCGGCACCACTCAGGCGACGTGTCACTTCGAGAAACGACGCCATGGATTCTTCCGTGCCGTCAACCCTCAATCTGGCAAGCTCGCTGTACACGGCGGCTTCTGCCTGCAGGCTCGATGGTCGTCGGGGGCGCTTCGTGAGCGCGCTCGTAATGAGAACGTCGGCGGGCGGGACTTCCGGGAAGGTACGCAGTAGTTGTTTCATGGCATGCGGCCGCGCCGTCATCTCCGGCGTCGCGGTGCGATCAAGAATGAACTTGCCAGTTTGCCCTGCATTCATGTTGTGCTGCTGTTCGGTGCTCTGGACTGAATAACGTACCTGCTCGCCGAGGCGAGTACTGTTCGGTCGCGCACATTGTCGCGTCAGGCGGTTTGCGCTGCTAGGCGAAAGCGATGTCATGTGGCGGAGGCGACCGCATGGGTAGTGTCCTGCGGCGAGATTCGCATGTCAGTGCGCTGGCGTACTCAGACCCTTGAGCGTACCTTTGTGCGCTATCGCACACTCCAGAAGGGCGGAATCACTTTTGCCGGAAGTTCACGATCCCCGACGCAACCATCTGTTGGCCGCGTTACCAGGGGCAGATTTCGAACATTTGCAGCCGCATCTGACGCTGGTGCCTTTGGCGTTGGGCGAGGCGCTGTATGAGTCCGGCATCGCGCTGCGGCATGTCTACTTTCCGACCGATTCGATCGTGTCGTTGCTGTACGTCATGGCCGATGGTGCCTCCGCCGAGATCGCGGTCGTCGGCAATGAAGGCGTCATCGGTGTGTCGCTGTTCATGGGTGGCGAAACCACGCCCAGCCGAGCGGTCGTGCAAAGCGCCGGTCACGCCTATCGGCTGACTGGCCAGCTCCTAAAAGAAGAATTCACCAAGGCAGGTGTCATGCAGCATCTGTTGCTGCGTTACACGCAATCACTGCTTACACAAATGGCGCAGACCGCCGTTTGCAACCGCCACCATTCACTCGATCAGCAATTGTGCCGCTGGCTGCTGCTGAGTCTAGATCGTCTATCTTCCAACCAGCTGGTCATGACGCAAGAATTGATTGCGAACATGCTCGGTGTGCGGCGCGAAGGCGTCACAGACGCCGCGGGAAATCTGCAGAAGGCCGGTCTGATCAAATACAGTCGCGGCCGGATCACCGTGCTGGATCGCCCCGGTCTGGAGGCACGCACTTGCGAGTGCTATGCGGTGGTCAAGAAGGAATGCGACCGATTGCTGCCGCTCTGACGATACGCCCCCACTTCGCCGCCTTCATGTCGGACGGGATCTCTTGCGTGACCACGGTGCCCCTGACGTTGATCGCCAGCAACCTTCAGCCGGCACGCAGATCGTGAGTGAAGCGGATCGCATCTTCGATACCGCTGTAGTACTTCTCGACCATCCCGGATTCGCGAAAGCCGAGCGATGCATAGAAGCGCCGAGCAGCTGAATTGGTGACACGTACTTCCAGCCGTATCGTGAACAACCCGGCGACCACGGCAGCCTCATCGATCCAGCGAATGAGTCGCTGCCCCACGCCCTTGCGCTGGTGCGCCTGCGTGACACCGAGCAATGCGAGACGCACCGACTCCGAGCCGAACTGCGCGAGCGCGAATCCGATCAGCTCGCGCCCCGAGCGCGCCACGACCACCAGGCTTTCGCGCTGACGCATCAGTGCGGCGACGCGACGCGGCGTCCAGCTCCATGGCAAGCCAGCCTCGATCAGCGAGCGCGAGGTCTCGGCGATCCACTGCGCATCGGTGATGCGTGCCGGGCCGAGCGTGATGGTATCCATGGCATTCAGTATGCCGTATGCCGCAAAATCCCTTCAACCCGCGAGCCGACGCTCGAACAGGTCGTGCGACACAATCCATTGCCTTCAGGTCTTGTTGCCGAATTGCATTTCGAGCGCGATGCCGACCTCCGGGCTCGCTTCGCGCTTCTCCGTCAGCTTGCGCCGCGGAAAACCCACGCCGCCACGCAATTCCAGAAACAGCCAGTCGGGCGTCAGCTGGCGCCGCAGAATGACGCTGCCTGCATGGCGCGTGAGCTGCACTTCGTTGTCGGTCGCGCCCTCGGTCTGCAGCTGATAGGCAAGGCCGGTACGCGGCCCCAAGCTTTGAAACAGGGTCAGCTGCGTATACCACTCGAGTCCGGCCGTCTCCTCGGTGAATTTGCCGAGCGTGGTCCAGCGTATCAGGAACCTGTCGGACAATGCGCGATCCAGGTTCATGCGCGTCGTCGAGCCGAAACCTTCCGAGTTCTGCCAGAATACCGTTTCGCGTGCGCGGATCACGTACTTCTCGGCAAGCGTGCGCACTATCTCGTAGCGCGTGCGCACATACGGATCCGGTGGCAGATCAACGCGCACGCCAACGCCTGCATCGAAGTCGTTGCCAGTGCGTTCGGGACTGGAGTACCCCAGGCCGACCAGGACGCTCTCATCTTCGAGGTTGCCGAACTGGCGCGTCGGCAAGGCCGCGAAGTCACCTTCCGAGTCGCTGATATAGTCGTCCTCGCCGAGGCGGCCTGCGAACGCCGAAATGCGCTCGTCCCATTGCGGTAACTGCAGACGAATGCGGAAACGCAGGCGCGGATCGAAGCCATCGTAGTCGCTCCACAGGGCACCGGTCGACACGGTGCCGTACGTTTCGCGATATTGGTCGTAGCGAACTTCATCGCCGAACAGACCATCGATCCATGCCGATGACGCACATGCCGTCACGGTGAGTCGACTCCGCACACGCTCCAGCATCGTACCGTTCGGCACATGTTCCGGCGTGCACGCTTCCATACTGGTTTCGGTTTCAGGTGCGGGTGGCGGCCCGACGATCACCGGTTCGGCGACCGATGGATTCGCCGTTGCCGACGAGGCAGCCGTTTCGCCTGGACCCAGCGGGTCCGCAGGCGCGGTAACCTGTGCCCGCAACGGCACGCTGTGGCCGATCACGAGAAACAGCAGTGTGCACAGCGTGAAACTCACGCAGCTCCTGCGCCCGCGACGATCGTTTGCCCGCATGAATTGACCAGTCTGCGATTTCCGTAAGCTACCGTTCCACGAACGCGAATGGTGTCGTTAAGTTCCCGTCACTACCGCAAGCATGCGCGACCGGGTTGCGGACGATACGCAGGCATTCGCGGTGCGAATCGAAGGCGATCTAGTCACTGCAAGTCGCAGGCAGCGACAATGAACGGCGCTGGTATAACCGCGCTGGTTGCTGCGGTATGCCGATGGGATAGCACGGCGCCAGTACGGGGAAGGTCAGTACGGGGAAGGATTGGCGCTCAGCGGACGATTGTCGCTCCGGACGCAGTCGGGTAGGCCGAAGCAATCGCCTCACCGGCCGGCGACGGATCATTACTGTTCACGGTGGGATGAGCTGCAGTGGACTGCGCGGGCAAGGCATCGTCCGGTGACCCATCGTCAGGAATCCGACTGCGTATCCAGAACATGACGACGACCATCAGCACGGCAAGTGCCGCACTGGTCATCCATGAAAGGTAGTGCTGATCGTCAGCAGACATAAGATTAAGTCCTGAACGCAATGCGGAGGTCATTCTGCCAACCCCGTCACGGTTAGGAAGGTGATCCACGTCACATTGCGCCGGTCCCATGACGCCGCAATGACAATATCCGTACGTCAAACAGTCCATTGACCGCAGGTCCAGCGGCGGTGAGGAACTTTTGGAGCTACGCCGGGGCCGCCCGCGGAACCGCACGCCCATGAAGGGAGTACGCCTGAGCAGGCACGCCAGGCAGGCGGCCAGAGCGGTGAGAGGTGCGCACTATGACGGGCTCGATTCGCGTCGGCATCGGCGGCTGGGATTACGCGCCCTGGCGCGCAACCTTTTATCCCGCTGATGTGACGCAAAAACGCCAGCTCGAATATGCGAGTCGTCACGTCACCAGCATCGAAGTGAACGGGACGTTCTACCGGCTGCAATCGGCCGCGGCGTATGCAAAATGGCATCACGACACACCGGACGGCTTCGTTTTCTCGCTGAAGGCGCCGCGCTTCATCACTTACCGGCGCGTGCTCGCGAGTGCAGGCGAGCCGATCCAACGCTTTATCGACAGCGGTATCGATGCGCTTCGCGACAAACTCGGGCCATTGCTGTGGCAACTGCCGCCGACGACGACGTTCGATGCAGGCGACCTCGAGGCATTTCTGCGGTTGCTGCCGGCGAGTATCGGTGATATTCCATTGCGCCACGCTCTGGAAGTCCGTCACGACAGCTTCCTCGATGCATCATTCATCGAGTTGGCGCGTCGCTGCAACGTCGCGATTGTGCTGGCGGACTCACCGAAATACCCGACGATCGCTGCCGTGACGGCAGATTTCATCTATGCGCGGCTGATGCGTGCTGCCGCGTCGTGCCCGACAGGTTACACGCCGGAAGCATTGGCATCGTGGACTCGGCATGCGCAATCGCTGGCCATGGGAGAACCGCCTGCCGACCTGCCGTCGATGCGCGAGGCTGGCGCCCATGCGCCCACTCGCCAGCGCGCCGACGTCTTCATTTACTTCATCAACGGCGCGAAAGAGCGTGCACCCGCCGCGGCGATGCATCTGTTATCGAATCTGAAGTGAGTCGTGAGTGGTCAGAAGGTTGCTTTCATTGCCGCGGAGCACAGGATCATGCGCGGCCCTGTCACGAGGATCGGCGCTGCGGACTGAAAGACGCGAGCGCGATGACTTTAGGAATCTCTCGGGGAGAACTCCGCTTGCGGAAGAGATCGCGGAGGGATCAAACAACCTTCTGACCACTCACGACTCACTTCCCGACTCACTCCGGCGACGCGAGCGGTCCAGGGACTGTTCGGCAACCCGGTACAGATCCGCCAGCTGCATATTGTCTTCCAGAGCCACTGCCCCCGCAGCAATCGTCAGCGGCGGCGTCCCCGACGCGGTTCCGCCTGCCATCAGCGCCGGGAGTTCCTCGGCAATCTTCAATGCACCGGGCAAAGTCGTCTCGGGCATGAGCACACAGAACTCGCGATCGCCATAGCGGCCGAGACGGTCCTGCGGGCGCAGTCGTTTATGCAGCGTGGTCGCGAAGGTTCGCAACGTCGCATCACCGATCAACTCACCGAAGCCGCTGTGGTGTTCGCGCGCATGGTCGACACCGATCATCAGCAGCGACAGCGGCCGCCCATGGCGCTGCGCGCGCTGTATTTCGTCGCTCAACAGCGTATCCAGATGCTTGCGGCTGGCAGCACCTGTGGTGCTGTCGGTCATGGCGATCCGCGCCATCACATCCTGATGCTGAGCTTCGAGGTCCGGTCCGCACAGATACGCGAACGAGCGATCACCGACGCGCAGTACGTTCCCCGGCTGCAACTTGCCGTCGCGTACCGGCTTGCTGTCATCGTTGATGAAGGTGCCGTTCGTCGAAGCCGCGTCGACGACAAAGACTTCTCTGCTGCGAAATTCGATGCGCGTATGGCGACGCGACACGCTCTGACTCGCCAGCACGATATCGTTCTCCAGCCCGCGACCGATCGTCGTGACATCCTTGACGAGCAGATAACGACGTCCGACTTCGGCAGGCAGCGGCGAGTGCACGATCACCAGACAGTCGGTTCGCTGCGAGAGGGGCTCGCCGGAACCCAACAGCTGCGTCTGCAACTCGTGGTCGGCGCTAGGCTTTGCTTCGTCCACCGTCCCGATGAAGCGATAACCGCGCCGCGGCAGCGTCTCGATATAACGCGGTGCATCGGCGTCTTCGCGCAGTGCCGAGCGCAGGCGGCGCATGGCGGTGTTCAGTCCGGTTTCGAAATCGACGATGCCTCGCGGCCATAGACGGCTCACCAATTCTTCCCGGGTCACCACCCGCCCGGGGCTGGCCAGCAACGCCTGCAAGATCTGCAAGGGCTGGTCCTGCAGACGAATCTTCTCACCGTCACGGGTCAGTTCGCCGGAATCCGGGTCGAGACTCCAGCCGTCGAAGCGAATGGGTCGGGACAAGGGGACTCTCCGGCGCAGTAGGTCGGCTCGTTGGCTTCTTAAGGCGGGCATATTACATGAGGCGTTCGAGCGCCGAATTCCCCCCCGTCCATCAGGACAATGGCGCAATGTCATGAACATGTCAGCTTCATGTCATGGCTCGATCATGGTGTAGCGGACCCCGCCAGGTAGTCTGGACAGCATGACAATCCGCACCTCAAACCACTCAAGCAGGACTCTTGGTTTTCGGCCCCAAAGGCAACTCGCTCCTATGGTTCACAGGATACCGTCGGCCCGCGGGCACAGCCGCGCGTCTGAACCCATTCGCAACACGTAGCAACTCACATGAAACAGCGACTCGGGCATCCTGCCACTCGCGACCCACAGGGAAGTGGGAAGTGCCGAGCGTTGTATGGAACAACGC
>JAIBJL010000482.1 GCA_020029545.1 Gammaproteobacteria bacterium | reverse complement strand
ACGATGCCGCTGTGTCGGTCCTGACTTCAGGAGACACGCTGCAGCTTCAGCTCATCGCACGTCAGTGGCACTACGGCGATCGGCTGGGCGTCGTACCCGAGGATTTTCCAGCGGCTCCCATTCAGCAAGATCTCGTCGCGCAACAGAAACGGCTGCGCCTGCCGCCCAAGCTCGAAATCAAAACGCTCGATCTCGACCTGCGTAAGGCGCTCGATCGCGAGCGCAGTCAGTTGCTGCACCGACTGCGCTTGCTGGGCGTCTCATGGGGTACCCCCAGGCTGCATACGGGCGGGCGAGGTACGTTTCATGAGCTGTGGGATCTCGGCTGGCGTCCGGAGTTTGCCATCGCGCTGATCGAGGCAAGCCGGTTCGGTCACACGGTCGAGCAGGCCGCGACGGCATTCATCGCTCATCGGGCCAATGACTCCGCCGCTACGTTGAAAGTCCTGATCGCCTGCCTGGAAGACGTGCTGTTCGCGAACGTGCCGGACGCGATTGCCCCCCTTGTGGCGGCCATCGAGCATCGGACTGCGGTGACGGCGGACATACAGCAGTTGCTGCAAGCATTGCCGCCGCTCGTGAGCGTCCAGCGCTATGGGAATGTCCGCGGCACGGATGTGAGCCTCGTCGCCGAGATTCTGCATGGACTCGTGCCCCGCATCTTCGTGGCCGGCGGCAACGCCAGCTCAAATATTGATGACGACGCGGCCAGACAGCTCTGGCAGCAGTTCATTGCCGCAGATGGCGCGCTCGCCCTGCTGAACGACGAGGAGTTCACGCAGGGCTGGCGCGAGATGCTAAGGCGCATCGCTGACAACGATGCCGCACATTCACTCATCGGCGGCTACGCTCATCGAGTTCTCTACGATGCAGGCTCGGTGCAGTTCGAGGCCTTAGCTAATGCCTTCTCGCGCGCGCTATCTGCTGGCACCGAGCCCGCCGTAGGCGCGCACTGGATCGAGGGTTTGCTGTCCGGGAGCGGCGCGGTACTGGTCCACGACGATCGGCTGCGCAGGCTCCTGGACGAGTGGGTACGCAACACATCGGCCGAGCACTTCGTGCAGGTGCTGCCGCTCGTTCGTCGTACGTTCGCCAATTTCCCAGCACCCGAGCGACGTCAAATCGGCGAGCGTTTGCGCCCGGCTAAGGGTGGCGCCGCACCGTCGAGCGCCACCGACTTTGATACCGAAGCGGCGCAAGCGCTGCTGCCCGTGCTCAAGAAGATATGGAATCTGCCCGCATGATCGACGACGAAGAAGCGGCACGGCGGTGGCGGCTCATCCTGGGCGGAGAGGACGCCGATGGGATCGGTTGCTCGCTCAGCCAAAGCGATGCCCGCATGGACCGAGCCCTGCAGGCACTTTACGACTCGGATCGTAAGGGTGGCTTGGGCAGCTCTGCCCCGAATGTTTCGCGGTGGCTGGGCGACATTCGCGAGTACTTTCCATCGAGCGTGGTGCAGATTCTCCAGCGAGACGCGATCGAGCGCCTCGATATGACACGTATGTTGATGGAACCCGAGATCCTCGATTCCCTGCAGCCTGACGTGCACCTTATCGCCGATCTGATCTCCATGTCCGCCGTCATTCCCACGAAGACGCGCGACACAGCGCGCGCAGTCGTGCGCAAGGTCGTCGAGGAACTGATGCGCAAGCTGAGTGAGCCGACGCGCGCCGCCGTGACAGGTGCACTCAACCGCTCGGCGCGCAATCGCCGGCCGAAGCACAACGACATCGACTGGCGCAGAACGATTCAGGCCAATCTGAAGCACTACCAGCCGGAATACCGGACCGTCGTGCCGGAGGTGCGGATTGGATATGGCCGACGTCGGGTATTGCCAGACGCTCGTGCGTTCTCCGCAAGACACAGTGTTCGTGCTGATCAGCGACTTGTACGAGGGCGGTGTCGAAGCCGAATTCATGAGGCGAGCAACGAGCCTTGTGGCCTCGGGCGTGCAGTTCGTCGCCTTGCTTGCGCTCAGCGACGATGGCGCACCGTCGTACAACGCCGATCTGGCAGGGCAGCTCGCTGCGATCGGCGTGCCTGCTTTCGCGTGTACCCCGGATGCGTTTCCAGCGTTGGCTGCAGCCGCGATCGAACGGCGAGATCTCAGGGAGTTCGTCGAACTGAGGAAGTGAAGGACGCATCACTCGACCGTCTTGGCTGCATCGCGGCGATTGCGCGCCGTCACAATCTCACCATCGCAACCGGCACCATCGCAACCGGCAAAGACTTTCAACGTCCGGGGATCAAGGTTTTCAATCCGTTCGAGTCGGATTGAATCGTTGTCCGCATGCATGATGCGCACACGACATTCTTGACGGTACTACGTCGCGCGCACCGCGCGCTTCACGATCGTCGCCGTCCTAACGCCCTCAAAATGGTATCGAGCACACGGTCAAGGTCTTTGCCCACATCCTCGGCCAGAAAACGCAAAACGAAATAGCCGTTCTCCTGCAGCAACTGATCCTTACGGCGGTCGCGGCGATATGCGTCCGGATCAGAAAGATGCTGGGCGCCGTCCAACTCGATCGCGAGGCGAGCCTCGGCACAGAGCAGGTCTACTTCAAGCGCTCCGCCAACGTCGAATGCGATCGGCAGGCGCTCGTTGAGTCTGAAGCGTCCCTTCGTTTCCGCCAGCGTCTCTAGCCGCCGGAATAGGAAAACCTCAGTCGCACTGCGTGCGCGGTCAACACCTTCAGCATCCGCGTGAACCGTTCGAGTCGCGTGCAGAAACAGCGTTGCGAGCGGCGTCTCTACACCATCGCGCACGAGCCGTCGCACGCTTCCCTAGTAGTCTCGTTTCCAGGCAGGTTCGCAAGGGAGGATCACGTCGATTGGCCAGCCGGGAATCGTGCTGGCCGGCAGCAGGATTGTGTAGCCGATGGCTTCGTAGCCTCGGCAGCGCCGATCGAACATCCGCGACAACATCGGCACGTTGAGATCGGCATAGTCGTAGATCTGTACCTCTCTCTCTTGCCGTCGTATAGGCGGTGGAGCCTGCCAGCGTATTGCGCGATCGTGCCTCGCCAGAACACCGGTAGCGTCAGGAACAACGTATCGAGACGCGGATCGTCGAATCCCTCGCCCACGTATTTGCCGGTGGCGATCATGACCCGCTCTTCCTCGCGTGTAATTGCAGCCAGACGCTCGTTCGTAGCGTCGCGCTGCTTCCTGCCCACGCCAGCGCGCAACACGACGACATGGCGAACCAGTGGCGTGAGTAGCTGTGCCAATCGATCGACATGGTCGTTAAGGCCGCATAAATCTTCAGCGGAATGTCGGCGACGTGATGCGTCTCGAGCCCTTCATGGAAAGTCTTCGGATCGAAGCGATACACCGTGACCGGAATCGACAGCTTGATCCGGTAATAGCTGTTTCGAGGCACGGCTAGATGCACGGAAGATGGGATCTGCGTTGTGATGTCGCGATACGAGAGCGCACTGATCAGACTCACGACGGCATTCGGCGCGCGAGCCGCGACGACGGCCAGGTCGGGATACTCGGCTTCGTTGACGTGGGCCAAGCGGTACAGGCCCCGGCCGAACTCGACGATCTGACCGCTTTCAGGCAGGGCATAGAGCGCGTCGGTGTGCACGCCGCTGGCGACGAGATCGCGGGTACGCAGCGTGCCGCCTTTGTCGCGGAAGACTCGGAGCGCGCTCTTCGGCGCCGCAGTTTAGCGCTGAGAGTCCGGTCCAAAATGCAGGTGCGTATGGTGTATTGCAAAACGCACTACAGCTGACTAAACTAAGCTCCGCACCAGAGGAGATGCCAGATGACGACGCGCCGCGCGACCAAGAAGAAAGAGCATCCGCTGTCCATGCGTTTGCCCGACGCGGACATCGCCATCATCGACCGTGCAGCGGGAATGCGAGGTCGATCGCGGACGGACTTTGTCCGCGAAGCCGCCGTGCGTGCGGCCGAAGATGTCCTCATGGAAAGCACGCTCGTTCGGATGAGTCCCTCTGGCTTCAATGCCTTCATGAAAGCGCTCGCCGAGCCAGCCACCGCGGTGCCGGAGATGGTGGAGTTGCTGAAGCGTCCCGCACCTTGGGAAGCGAGCGGATCGAGGAAGTGACGAGTCTCAAGTCTTGACGCTCTCACGGCCCGAACCGCTGACTGCGACTCAGGACCTTTCGCAGTTTTCCTGCGGCAAGCCGGCGCTCGACCATTGGCTGAAAACGCGCGCTCTGTCGAATCAGGAGAAGGGATTCACGGCGGTCATTGTGGTTCATGAGCACAATCGCGTCGTCGGCTACTACGGTCTTGCTCCTACCGCGGTCGTGCCTTCTGTGTTGCCCCGTTCGATCCGCACGGGGCAGCCACCAGATCCCGTTCCGTGCTTGTTGCTTGGGCAGCTTGCGACTGATCTTGCATGGACAGGCAAAGGCATCGGCACTGGCTTATTGAAGCATGCGCTTGAGCGTTGCGTCGCCGCTGCGCGCCTGATTGGCGGGCGCGCGTTGGTCGTTAACGCTGTGGATGCGGATGCAGCCGACTTCTGGCGTCGACGAGGATTTCTTCCGTCCAGGGATGATCGGTTGGTGTTGTTTCGATCAATGTCGGACATCGCGGCATCCATCGAGAAAGCTGCGAGGTGAATGTCGAGCGCAGTCAGGTCATGGAAGGACAGTTCATCCCGAAATCCAAGCTGATAGATGATCGATGCCAACCCGCTCAATCCTTCCGCAACCACCTGGCTACGTCGGCGAGTGAATGCGGTAAGTCTTTGAGAAATTGGCGCGGCCGGAGGATTGCGCCTTTACCCTCCATGGCCGGCGCGCGGTTGCGCCAGCTGCCGCTGTCCCACATCGTTCCCGACGATGTTGTCGAACCCCCTGTGTCGGGTGTTCTCATCCCTCCGGTGCGATGAAACGAGAAAGCCCACGCGAGGTGGGCTTTGTGTTTCATGGCGCGGCCGGAGGGATTCGAACCCCCGACCACCTGGTTCGAAGCCAGGTACTCTATCCAACTGAGCTACGGCCGCGCGGCGGGGCGCAGTGTAAACAATCGTGGGCGGATTGCCCACCGCGTTGACGGCCATGGCGAGGACGCGGGCGGGACTGGGTGCTCACGAGTAGACTTTGCAGATGGTTTCGAAGCGCAAGAAAACAGTCGGTCCACGCAAGCGCGCAACTGGTGCATCGACGAGCCCGCCGGGTGCTGCATATCGACGGTATTTGAAGATCGCTCTGGCACTGCCGGGCACTGAGGAATCGACGTCGTACGGTACGCCATCGGTGAAGGTGAAAGGCAAGATTCTGTCGCGCTTGCGCACGGAAGCGGAAGGTGGCCTGGCACTGGTGTGCGATTTCGTCGACCGCGAGATTCTGCTGCAGGCAGAGCCGGATGTGTTCTATCTCACCGAC
>JAIBJL010000481.1 GCA_020029545.1 Gammaproteobacteria bacterium | reverse complement strand
AAACCTTTCGCTCCGATCGACCAAGACCCTCGCTGACATGATCGAGATACCGTCCAACTTCCTCCGTAATTTCCATCTCGCCCTCCGTCATCGCACGTGCAATGATGGCGATAATGGCAGGTTTGGACGTTACTTAACACAGTATGAGTAGGAAGTTGCTGAAGAAGGCGGTTTCCGAAGGCACGCGCTTGAAGCGACAACGCAGCACGATGATCGGCAACTTGGGTCGCTCAACGCCGAGCAATACCTCGAGGTAGTCGATGGCCGTAGTCTTGCCCAGACGTGAACGACCGTAGACCATGACGCCAGGGCGCCGACGATCCAAGGCCTCGGTGACGAGCGCGTAGAGCGCATCGATGGGCGGGGTCGGCAGGCGGTAGCGGCGATCATGCAGCGGATGCTCTGAGATCGCAATCGGGCGCACCAAGGCATTGCTCACATTTCGCCTTTCTTCATGACCTGTCCCTTGCCGATACGCAGCAGCGGTCGTGGTTTGACTACGGGCAGAACCGGCGGCTCGGGAGACTGAGCGGAGACGAGATCAGCGGCTGATGCCTTGGCAGGGGAGGGCGCCGCCCCGAGCGAACGCGCGGCCTCCGCCGTTCGATGGGCGACACGGTCGCGCTGCTTGGTAACTTGCTTGCGCTTTGAATCGAGGAAGATTCGTACGGGATCATCGGCGTCGCTGAAATGCAGCTTGCGCTGGCGGCGCAGGCGCATTATTTCCTGGCGCAGTCGCAACGAGTGTTGTGTTCGGTGCCAAGGCCGTGAAGCGTTGAGGGGTCCAAACTCGGCGCCATTCGGCAAATAGGCCTGCACGATCCGCAAGTCCTGTGGATCGACGAATACACGCAGCTGCTTGCCGATCAGGTCAGTCGCCTGTTGCAGCAGTCTGCTCGAGTAGCGCACGCCGTGCAGGTTGATGTAGGGGCGCTTGCCGCTCTTCAGGCTACCCGCCACCGTACAAAGCCGCGAGGGCTGCAATGTGCACAACTGTCGACGAAACGGCTCGGATAGAACGCGCACGCAGTCACCGTGAAAGCCCATTGAGCGGGCGAGAAACTCCAGCGGCGAGCGAGCGCCGATTCCGTCGTGGGGCGTGCCGTTGTAATTGGCAATCGTGACCTCGACCAGCTCGACCAGTTCATCAAAACTCACGGCCAACGACTCGTTGCCCTTGGGGTTCGTCAGACGACGGCGAATGTCGTCCGGATGAGAGCCGGTAGTTCCTGGCAGGCGATGCGAGAGCGTCTTGGTCATGGTGCCGAAGAATCGCTCTACGAAGGGGCGCTCCGTGGGTGAGGCGACTGGACCTGCTTCTGCGACACAGCCGACGACGGTGCAGAGCAGGGCGAGGGTGTCGGAGGCCAAGTTCGCTTTCGCGTTGTCCAGGCGCAGACGGTCCCAACACGCACCCTCAAGCGCGGGAATGACTTCCCCCACAAATCCGCCTGACGTGGCATAGCTCAACCCAGGTATCGTCAACTTCTGCCGCTTGCGTTGTGGGGAAAGTGATTGCTGAATCGTGCCCATGACATCGTTGCGATCATATTCGGCCGACAGGACCATGTTCCAGCCCAAAACGGCTCGGCTGAAGATGTCGAGAATGACCAGTAGCCACACCCGATTCACGTCGATGTCCTCGATCACGCCTGAGGCATCCTGGTAGCGCACGTGCAATCGGACGTCGAGCTTGTGCCCGTCGAACTCGACGATCTCCAAGGGTTTGGACGCGCCGGTGTCGCGGGCGTAGCGCTCGTCCGCCCAAGGGGCGCTGACGCGTTCCGCCCCGGCCGCGCGCGCACCGCTGGCAAAGGTCTCTGTTGCTAGCTGACGAATGGCTTTGGACAAACTGCGAATGCCTTGGCGTTGCTGGTTCAACGGATAGTCACGGGCGTCCAAGCCGAGTGCTCGACACGCGTCAACAAACTCGCGGTGCAAATCATGCAAACGACAGATTTGACCTCGCTCACCAATGAACACGGCATGTTCGGACAAGCGTCGCCGCAGTAGTGCGGTCAAGCTGTCAAATTGCTTGAGCAACTTGAGCATGGCACCCGAGCTGCCAGCGTGCTGAGTCCGGGTGGTGGGCGCAACGGGTTTGGTTCTTTCATACTGGGTCGCGCGTGCATAGGGAATGAGCGCACGAAATCCGCGAATTCGGCCATCGGGATGCGGTTCGATGCAGCGCCGTAAGAGGTGGTAGAGCAAACTGCGAGAAACCCCCGTGGTGGATATGATCTTTTGCAGTGGACTTCGAGCAAGGTAGAGCCGCACCGCTTCAATACGTTCCAAGAGAACTTTGCGCCTTTGCCCATCGAAAGCGCTCGGGTCGACAGTCGGCCAAATCGATAGATCTTGCAGGTCAGGGGGAATCAGCCGTTTCATGAGCCCTCGCTTTGCTCACGCATCGCTGCGACGGAATATCGTCGTACTGGCAAGAGGGCCCAGCATTAGCCCGTCACTGCGGAGTTTGCCTTGGTGTAGCAACATGAATATTGCGGTGCGGGCCAATTGCCGATCCATCTCGCGCAATGCGTGCTCGGCGTCATACAGTGGCCGTGCGGTGCTGAACGTGTCTGCCACCCGGTCGAGCATTTCAGAAGTGACGAAACGCGCGTTCGCAACGAGGTAGGGATTAATCTGAAGCCAATTTGCAATCCACTCTCGGTAGGGTTCGAACCAGCTGGGCAAGACCCTATCGACCACAACCTCGGTAAAGGTCGGCGCCTCTGCTGAATGCTCCGGTAGAAGATCGATTCCTCCGTCAAGCTTCAGAAAAGCTTCTCGCTCATCGCCTTTCACCCAGAACTCCGCCAGCACCCGCTCGCCACCAACGTCAACATAGCCAGGATGCTCGCAGAATTCCTTTATCAGTGGGCAGCTCTCGATCAGAGCCCAGGCATTGACGCTTTCCTCAGAAAACAGCACGAGAGTGCGGGCGAGCTTGGGGCTGTGAACGTGGATACGGCGCATCCATGGCAATCGCTTGATCTCGGTCGGCCGTGACACATTGACGCAATTCGATACGGGCATGCTATGCGCCTCATCGCCCTTCTGCTGCCAAGTTCTGAATTTACTTCGCTCCGGCGCCAAGTTCAACAATTACTTCGCTCGAGAGGAAAGTAAATCTTGAACTCTCGATCCACGACCTTCCATTCAATCAATGCGTTAGCAAAATGGACCGGTTCTGAATTTACTTTCGTCGACAACCACCGCAAGATCGCTGAAAGCCGGACATCGAAGGCCGCATGAGCCAGGAATTCCCGCAGCACGATTCCACGGATCACTGGCACGCCGCCCAAAGCATTTCCGACGAGCGAGCGTCGGGATGAACGGGTGGGTGCCGAGTTGATGTTCAAGCGGCGATCGGGGTCTCAAACTGCCCCTGGCATCGCTGCCGCCAAGCGTCGTCGTGAAGCACGGCAGGCGCGGGGGAGGGCGCTCCGGCAGGCAATTATCGGTATCGCGATCGCGACAGCATTTTCGCCGCAAGCGTGGACGAATCGATCAAGAATCTGGGGCTGACCCTCAAGTCATCCCTGC
>JAIBJL010000480.1 GCA_020029545.1 Gammaproteobacteria bacterium | reverse complement strand
AGGCGAATAGCCGTAGCTATTTAACGAGAAGGATCGGAAAAATGGACCCAGCTGACACCGCCGCAGTAGATCAACCTTCAGTCCGACAGGCTGCTAGGCCGGCGACTGGGATTGCGCCGGCTGCGCTGCTGCCGGCGGCTTCGCATCCGCCGTTCCGGGGGGTACCAGCTCCGACAGCAAGCGGCTATCGCCTTCGAGCCACAGCCGCTGACTCGGTGAGGCTAATTCAATCCGGTCACGCGCCAGCGCTTCGAGCAGGCGCAGATTGATGTCCTGCTGGATATCCATATAGAGCCCGTAGTCCGGGTCGATCACGAAATAAACCGACTCGAAGTCGAACGACGTCGCACTGATTTTGGCGAAATGAGCCCGCTCGAAGCGCACTTCTTTGCGCGCTTCGATCAGCGAGCGCAGCATCGCTGGAACGCTCGCAAGCTTCGCGGGCGGCGTGTCCTGGCTGACGCTGATGGTGAAGACCACGCGGCGCTCGCCCATGCGGGCATTGTTGCGCAGTCGACTGCTGAGCAGATTCGCGTTCGGAATGATGATTTGCTCGCCAGTGATACTGCGCAGGCGCGTGCTTTTGACGCCGATGTATTCCACCGTGCCGTTGAACGTATCGATGGTCAGCGAATCGCCCACAACGAACGGCCGGTCCAGCGCAATCGTCAGCGATGCCAGCAGGTCGCCGAGAATATTCTGGACCGCCAATGCGACGGCCAGACCGCCTATCCCCAAGCCAGCCAGCAGCGGCTTGATTTGGATGCCGAGATTGTCGAGCGTGAGCAGCAGCACGAACGACCAGATCACGACGCGCACGATGAAGCCGATAATGCCCAGCGTGCCGACGATCGCGCGGTCGCTGTCGCGTGTGGAGCTGCGTTTGCGATCGAGCGATCCGAGCACCGCGGTCGTGATCCACAAGCCAGCCTGCCAGAAGGTGGCGATCGTGACGACAGTCACCAGCGCCTGGTGAACCTTTGGCGGCAACTGCACGGCTTGCAACCCGGCGAATATCGACAGGATGAGCAGGAACAGCACGGTGGTGCGGCTGGCAACGAGCAGCGGTAGTTCCAGCAGCTCGACCTGGGGAGTGGCTGCGAGCCGTCCGTATTGCGAACGAATGACCCGGCGCAGCAGGAGCAGGGTGAAAAATACGGCCGCGAGGATCGCGAGCGCGATCGCCCAGTGCAACAGGCTGTCGCCCAGATAGTTGCGGGCGAACAGCTCATCATCCAGTTCGGTCATCGAAAAATCTCCAGCGCGGTCTGCAGCCGGCGACGCAGGCATGCCCGGATGCCCGAGCGATTTCTGCAACGGCGGCGGGCCTGCAAGGATAGCTTAGGATGAAGGCGGTCAGCCCATCAGCAGCAGCTTTTCGCCAAGTTCCAGTGCATCGGCCGTACCGTACAGCACCACGATGTCGCCTTCGCGAAATACGGTCGAATCGTCTGGCTGCGGTCCGAGGATGCCATCGCGGCGGATGCCCGTGATGACGAGCTTGGCGCGATGATTCAGCTGCATGTCACCCACGGTTTTGCCCACCGCATGAGCGCCCGGCGGCAGCACGACGGTCTGTAACTGTTCCGGCGATTCCAGCCGGGTGAAGCCACGGCGCGGATCGTCGGTTCGAAACAGCTGCTGAAGCATCGCATAGCGATTGTTACGAATCTCACCGATGGTCTCGAACACACGCGGCACCGGTACTTTCAGCAGCAGCAGCAGATGTGACGCCAACATCAGGCTGGCTTCCAGCGTCTCGGGTACGACCTCGGTCGCGCCGGCTTTCTGCAGATCATCGAGCCGTGTGTCGTCCTGCGTGCGCACCAGCACGGGCAGCGCGGGACGCAGTTCGCGTACCACCTTGATGATGCCGATCGACACCTGCGGATCGGCAAACGTGATCACCAGTACGCTGCAGTGTTCGATGCCGACCAGTTCGAGAATCTCGGCGCGTGCGCCATCCCCATAGATCACCGGGTTGCCGGCCTGGCGCGCCGTTCGCACCCGCCGCGCGTCCATGTCGAGCGCCATGTACTCGAAGCCCTGCTGTTCCAGCACGCGCGCCACGTTCTGGCCGACGCGGCCGAAACCGCAGACGATGACATGGTCGCGCTGCGCCGAGCGCTGGGTTGCCGCCAGTTCGCGTTCCAGTGCGCTCATGTCTTCGGTCTGGGTACGCAACAGGAAATTCGCAATGCGAGAATTGTGGCGAATGATGAACGAGCTGGCGATCATGCCGACCACGGTCGCGGCCAGCAGCGGCTGGATCAACGCCGGCTGGGCGAGATGGTCGTTGAGCATCAGAGTCAGCAGCGCGAAGCCGAACTCGCCACCCTGCGCGACGACGAGGCCTGCGCGCAGCGAACGTCGCAGTCCGCCGGACATCATGCGGGCCACCACGGTCACTATGGCCGCCTTGACCAGTTGCAGCAGGAGCACCAGCAACAACACCAGCCAGAGATTGCGAATCAGCAGCTGCAGGTCCAGCAACGTGCCGATGGTGATGAAGAACAATCCGAGCAGTACGTCGCGAAACGGCCGAATGACACTTTCGATTTGATGCCGATACTCGGTTTCCGCAAGCAGCATGCCGGCGAGAAAAGCGCCCAGTGCCATCGACAAGCCGACTTCATGCGTCGCCCAGGCTGCGCCCAGCGATACCAGCAGCGCGGTCAGCGTGAACAGTTCGGTGCTGCGCGCGCGTCCGATCTCATGGAACAGCGGCCGCACGAGCCAGCGCAGCACGGTCAGCACCAGCACCAGGGCCACGGCCGCGCGAGCCACGGCCCCGACGATCTTGCCGATTTCCAGCTGATCGCTGCTGCCGGCCAGCGCGCTCTCCAGTGCCAGGAAGGGAACGAACGCGAGATCCTGAAACAGCAGGATGCCGACTGCGATGCGCGCATGGCTGCGGTTCAACTCGGCCTGTTCGCCAAGCTGACGGATGACGATGGCGGTGGAGGACATGGCCAGGGCGCCGCCGACGATGATCGCGACGGGCAGTTCGACATCGAACCACCACAGCGCCGCGGTGGCCGATGCGGTTGTCAGAACAACCTGCGCACCGCCGATGCCGAGCGCTTCGCGGCGCATGGACAGCATGCGCGGCAGAGAGAACTCCAGTCCCAGGGTGAACACCAGGAACACCACGCCCAGTTCCGCCAGCACCGGTGCGATGCCATCGGTGGCAACGTTGAAAGCGAATGGCCCCAGCAAAGTGCCGACGGCGAGATAGCCGACAATGGGCGGCATGCGCAGGCGCCGGAACAGCGTGACAACCAGCACCGAAAACGCCAGCAGTATCAGCAACTGCGGAAGAATGGCGACGACGCGCGGTGCTTCAGACATGCATGCGTGACCTAGCAGCCTGTCGGACTGAAGGTTGATCTACTGCGGCGGTGTCAGCTGGGTCCATTTTTCCGATCCTTCTCGTTAAATAGCCCCCATTGAATTGGACCACGGCTATTCGCCTCCAACGATCGAAAAACTGTCCTCCATCTGCCACGCGCCTCGCTACGATCACTTCAGTCCGACAGGCTGCTAG
>JAIBJL010000165.1 GCA_020029545.1 Gammaproteobacteria bacterium | reverse complement strand
CGATGTAGCGTTTGGCGGTGCCCGCCGCGATGAGGAAAAGAGCCGTGCGAAGGAGCGCGTGTTCAGCTTTCGCAGCGCCAATCATCGTTGGGACCCGAAGAAGCAGCGTCCCGAACTGTGGGATCTGTACAACGTACGCAAGGCGAAGGGCGAAAGCATCCGGGTATTTCCGATTTCCAACTGGACCGAGCTGGATATCTGGCAGTACATCCATCTCGAAGGCATCGAGATCGTGCCGCTGTACTTCTCCGCACCGCGTCCTACCGTCAAGCGCGATGGCCTGATCCTGATGGTGGACGATGCAAGGTTCCGTTTGAAACCAGGTGAAACTCCGGTCACGCGCTCGATTCGATTCCGCACGCTCGGTTGCTATCCGCTGACCGGCGCGGTCGAAAGCGAAGCCAAGACGTTGCCCGATGTCATTCGGGAAATGCTGCTCACCACCACCTCCGAACGACAAGGCCGAGCGATCGACCATGACCAGGCCGCCAGCATGGAAAAGAAAAAGCAGGAGGGCTACTTCTGATGAGCACCCCTGAAGTCATTTACAAGGACTCTTACCAGACCGATGCATTGATCGCCGAGGACATCGAGGCGTATCTCAAGCAACATCAGCACAAAACGCTGCTGCGCTTCATCACCTGCGGCTCCGTCGATGACGGCAAGTCCACGTTGATCGGACGCCTGTTGTACGACTCGAAAATGATCTTCGAGGATCAGCTCGCCGCGCTCGAGGCCGACAGCAAGCAGATCGGCACGCAGGGCCAGGACATCGACTTCGCGTTGCTGGTCGACGGCCTCGCTGCCGAGCGCGAACAAGGCATCACCATTGACGTGGCGTACCGATTCTTCGCCACCGAGAAGCGCAAGTTCATCGTGGCAGACACACCAGGCCATGAGCAGTACACGCGCAACATGGTCACCGGGGCATCCACTGCCGACCTGGCGGTCATCCTGATCGATGCACGCAAAGGCGTGCTGGTGCAGACCAAGCGCCACAGCTATCTTGCGCACCTGATCGGCATTCGCAATATCGTGCTGGCCGTGAACAAGATGGACCTGGTCGGCTACGATCAGAAAGTGTTCGATCAGATCGTCACGGACTACACCGCGTTCGCCGACAGCATCGGTATCACCGACTTTGCCGCCCTGCCGATCAGCGGCTTCAAGGGCGACAATATCACTCGTGCCTCCGAGAACATGCCCTGGTACACCGGTCCGGCCCTGTTGCCGCATCTGGAAACCGTCGACGTCGACACCAGTGCCATGCAGGACCGTCCGTTCCGCATGGCCGTGCAATGGGTGAACCGTCCGAACCTGGACTTTCGCGGCTTCTCCGGTCTCATCTCCAGCGGCAGCGTGCAACCCGGCGATGCGATTCGCGTGCTGCCCTCCGGCAAGACCTCGACCGTCAAGCGCATCGTGACCTTGGACGGGGATCTGGATCGGGCCGTCGCTGGCCAATCGATCACGCTGACCTTTGCCGACGAGATCGATTGCTCACGCGGTGATGTCATCGCAGCTGCCCAGGAACCGGTACTCGCCGCGGATCAGTTCGAAACCACCATCGTATGGATGGACGAAAATGAAATGCTGCCAGGACGCCCGTACTGGCTGAAGATCGGCACGCAGACCGTCTCGGCCACCATTCAGGCACCGAAGTATCAGGTTAGCGTCAACACCATGGAGCATCTGGCAGCCAAGACGCTCGACCTCAATGCCATCGGCGTCGCCAATCTGTCCACGGACCGGCAGATTCCATTCGAACCGTACGCCGAGAACCGCCATCTCGGCGGCTTCATCCTGATCGATAAGATGACCAATGCCACGGTGGCGGCGGGCATGATTCATTTCGCCCTGCGACGTGCGGCGAACGTGCATTGGCAGGCGACCGATATCAGTCGCGAACACCATGCGAATCTCAAGAATCAGACGCCGGCGGTGCTGTGGCTCACCGGTTTGTCCGGTGCGGGCAAGTCCACCATCGCCAATCTGGTCGAGAAGAAGCTGGCGCGCATGAATCGTCACACCTTCCTGCTCGATGGCGATAACGTCCGACATGGTCTCAACAAGGACCTGGGCTTCACCGACGCCGACCGCGTGGAAAACATCCGACGCGTCGGCGAGGTCGCCAAGCTGATGACGGACGCCGGTCTCATCGTGATCACCGCCTTCATTTCACCGTTCCGCGCCGAGCGCGACATGGTGCGGCAGCTGGTGCGCCCCGGGGAGTTCTTCGAGATCCATATCGATACCTCGCTGGCCGCTGCGGAAGCACGCGACGTGAAGGGACTCTACAAGAAGGCGCGCGCCGGCCAGCTCAAGAACTTCACCGGCATCGACAGTCCCTACGAGGCGCCCGAAACACCGGAGCTGCGCATCGATACGACCAAGATGACGCCGGAACAAGCGGCCGACGCCATCATCGCGAAACTCATTCCATGACGCTCGGTACGCTGAGCGACGCCGCACTGGCGGCACATCTCGCGGACATTGCCGGCAAGTTGCTGTTGCAGGTGCGCACCGCGGAGGTGTTTTCTGCCAAGGCACTGGGCCAGGCCGGAGATGCGACAGCCAACGAGTTTCTGGTACACGCCATTCGCGCCGCACGACCGGCAGATGGCTTGCTGTCCGAGGAAATGCAAGACGACGGGACGCGGCTGGCCCAGCGGCGCGTCTGGATCATCGACCCAGTGGACGGCACGCGCGAGTACGGCGAGGGCCGCACCGATTGGGCAGTCCATGTGGCACTGGCAATCGACGGCGTCGCAACGATCGGTGCAGTGGCGTTACCTGGCGCCGGTGTCGTGATGCGATCCGATCAGCCGTCGCCCTTGCCGGTCGCAGGCACACCGCTGCGCATGGTGGTGAGTCGCACGCGGCCTGCCAAAGAAGCCGTGGCGATTGCCACAAAGCTGGGAGCCGAACTCGTCCCCATGGGCTCGACCGGCGCCAAGGCCATGGCCATCATTCGCGGCGAGGCCGATATTTATCTGCACTCCGGCGGGCAGTACGAATGGGACAGCGCGGCACCGGTCGCCGTGGCCCTGGCGCATGGGCTGCATTGCTCGCGCATCGATGGCAGCCCGCTCATCTACAACAACAAAGACGTGTACATGCCGGACCTGCTGATCGGCCGCAAAGAGCATGCGCAGATCGTGCTGGATCTGTTACAGCACGCATCGCGACCGTAGCCTCTACCAGTCTGACGAACGGCTGGCGTCGGAAGCCGTCAGCGAAAACACCGCGCATCGTCGGATTTTTAACACGCCCGTAACCCTGCTTCGCTACGGTCGCCCCCCGACGAGGGCGGCCATGAGCGCCGCTCGCGCAGCCACAGACAAACGCGGGAGACGGGGCCATGACAGACTCACAGCTGCCACAGTGCAGCGATGATGACGCAGATACGAATTCCTCCAACAACATCACATTGACCGATGTCGTACACAGCCGCCTCTCGCGCCGGCAGGTGCTCAGCGGTACGGCAGGCACTGCCGCCCTGGCGATGCTGGGCGGGTTGATGCCCCAGGCGGCGTCAGCCAGGAACACCGACCTGGATGCCCGGTTGTTCGAGCACCGCTCGCCGCGCCTCGGCTTCGATCCGGTGGCCAAGAATCGCGACGATGCCGTCGCGTTGCCGCCTGATTACCGTTACGACGTGCTCTACGCGCTGGGCGATCCGATTGCCAAGAGTGTGCCCGACTACCGCAACGATGGCACGGACGACGCCGCAAGCTTCGCGCATCGCGCCGGCGATCATCACGATGGCATGCACTACTTCGGCCTCGGCAAGTACGGCAATTACAGCCCGAAATCGTCCGATCGCGGCCTGTTGTGCCTGAATCACGAAGCCATCACCCCGGCGTACCTGCATCCGACCGGCGCGACGATCGTCGACGGCGTGCGCACCGTGGCGGACGAAGTGCTCAAAGAGTTCTATGTGCATGGCGTCAGCGTCGTCGAGATCGCCAAGGAAAGGGATCGTCAGCGAAACAAATGGAGCTCTGCGTATTCCTACTTCAATGCCCATGACCGGCGCGGCACCGAATGGGCTTACGAACAGAACTCCCCCTTCAACCGCCGTATTCATACGCTGACGGAAATGAAGCTGTCCGGTCCGGCGGCACGCACGAGCTTGATGGTGACGAAGTTCTCGCCCGATGGCTCAAAGACCCGAGGCACCGTCAACAACTGTGCGAATGGCATCACCCCGTGGGGAACGTACCTGACCTGCGAGGAGAACTGGGCGGGCTACTTCCGGCGCGTCGCCGCCACGGACAATCCGAATCGAACGGCGAAAGAGCTGGCATCCCTCGCTCGCTACGGCGTCGCAGGAACCGGGCGCGAATTGTGGGCGACGGTCACACCGGATACGGACGACAACCTTTACGGCCGATGGAATGCCATGAAACTGGGAAGCTCCGAGGATGGGAGCGACGACTATCGCCATGCCCCGAATACCTATGGATGGGTGGTGGAGATCGATCCGTTCAAGCCGCACTCGGCACCGAAGAAGCGTACGGCGCTCGGCCGATTTGGGCACGAAGGCGCCTGCCTCGGACCGGTCAAAGCCGGCGAGCCGCTGGTGTGGTACATGGGCGATGACTCGCGCAACGAGTACATCTACAAGTACGTCTCGAACGAACCCTGGAATCCACGCGATGCCGACGGTGGCCTGGCCGCGGGCGACAAATATCTCGACGATGGCAAGCTCTACGTCGCGCAGTTTCTGCCGGATGGAGGCGGACAGTGGCTTGAGCTCACATTCGGCCTCAATGGCATTACGGCCGACAACGCTGCCTACGCCTTCGCTGATCAGGCCGACGTCCTGGTGAACGCACGACTCGCTGCAGATGCCGCCGGCGCCACCAAGATGGATCGACCGGAGTGGGGAGCGGTGCATCCGAAGCGCGGCGAAGTGTATTTCACGCTCACCAATACCAATGCGACGGCGCGCCCGATCGCACGCGTCGATGCCGCCAATCCGCGCTTTTACAACGACAAGCGCACCACCGGCGCGGATCAGAAAGGCAACCCGAACGGCCACATCATTCGGTTCGCCGAGGATGCCGGCTATGCGGATGCGTTGTCGTTCTCCTGGGACATCTTCCTCTTCGGTGCGCGTTCCACCGCCGATGAGGCTACCGTCAATGTGTCGGGGTTGTCCGATGACAACGACTTTTCGAGTCCGGACGGCTTGTGGTTCAGTCGAGCCAATCCGGGATTGTTGTGGATTGAAACCGATGACGGTGCCTACACCGACGTGACCAACTGCATGCTGCTCGCGGCCATCCCCGGGCAAGTGGGCGATGGCGAGGTGACAACGATCACCAACGTTGACGGCAGTTCAACGCAGACGGTGACGACGTACGTCGGCAAGCACCTGGGTGAGCGGAACTTGCGTCGCTTCCTGGTCGGACCGAAGGAATGTGAGATCACCGGCATCACGGAAACGCCCGACGGCAGGACGCTGTTCATCAACATTCAGCATCCTGGCGAAGACACGACGCCCAACTTCGCGACCAGTGCGTTCGGCAGCCACTGGCCAGACGGTGGGGCTGCACGGCCACGTTCTGCAACCATCGTCATTACGCGCGACGACGGCGGTGCGATCGGTATCGAGTAATCGATAACGCGGCCCATGCGCTGCCGACCGGGTGGCGCATGGGCTTCTCCATCACTACGGCAATCGGCGGCGAGTCACTATGGCGCTGTAGCGATGGCGCACCGAAACACCCGCAGCACCGCACGAGCGCGCTTCAGGCTTTTTCGAGCATGGTGCACCTGTGGATCAGCGATGCGCTGCTTCGATTCCAGGTATGCCTGCGCGTTCTCGACCTGCCTGCCTACCAGGCGGACGAAATTCTTCCCGAGCGTTTCATGTTGCGCAGGCGAAAACTCACGTTTTTCACTCCTTTACGTACAAGATGGGGAGCGTCCGCCATGAGCGTGACGTCCAGAGAACCCCATCATGGGCCGCCGTCTGCGGCGCGGCACCCAAGTTGCATACCGACGTTGCAGGGAAGTATGCACCGAGCGGAATCCATGCCCCGCAGATTCACGGTGATGGATGGATGGAGGTCGCATTCGAGCGACAACAGAGGAAATTGATGACGAGGCGTCAAATCGCGCGTACGCACGTGATAATGGCGCGTTCTAAGAGGAGGATAAGCAATGCGAGCAATGGTCGTTGAAGCAAACACGCTGTCTGCGTTACGCGTGACTGAGGCGCTGGCGCTGGCGGGATTCAGTATCGTGGGGCCCGCTCGATCGTCGGGTGAGGCTTTTTTATTGGCTCAGTTGGAAACACCTGACATCGTCGTATTGGGAGCGGATCTGGAGGCCCGCGGCGCGGGGAATCGGCTCGCCGACCGGCTGGGACGCGATATGAACATTCCGTCGGTCATGACGAACGAGTACGCGAAACCACAGGAGGCTGTGACCTGCACCCAGATCGTTGAGGTTGCACTCCAACGACGCCGTAGACACAGTTGAGCCCTGAGCCAGCGCTGATGCGGTGTACCTGTCGGTGAATAGTGCAGGCGCGTGACCTGGATGACACTTCACCGTCACTCATGTTTGCGGCCATGCAAGTAGTAATGCCAAACCGCCCGCCAGTGTCGCAGCGATCGGCAACACCAGACGCAGCAGTAAGCGGGTTGACCCGAGCGCCCACGCCACACCGGTCTTGAACAGCAGATTGGTGAGCATGGCGGTCAGGATCACCCGCCATGTCGTATCAGCGCCGAGGCGATCGGCAGCAGCGAGACGCGCGGTGGAAAGCGTAATCGCATCCACGTCGACAACCCCGGAAATCGCAGCGAGGCCATACAGCGCACGATCACCGAAATAGTCCTTCGCGGCTGCGGTCGCGAAAATCACGACGGCATAGAGCGCACCGAAGATGAGTGCGCTCTTCAATTCGGCGGGATTCGCCTGCTCGGGCATGTCGTTGCCATCCCTGTGCACCGAACAGATCATCACGACCGAGATGACCATCATCAGAACAAGAAACGCCGCGAGGGGCAGTACCACGGCAGACAACACGCGGGGCGCGACGATCGCCACCTCGACAATCACCCGTCCAGCGGCGATCGTGGATGCAATCACGATGATGATTGCAGAGAGCGATGCGACTGGTGGACTCTCCCGAACGCGCCGTGCATAGGCGACGGTTGTCGCCGTGCTTGAAACCAGGCCGCCGAGAATACCGCTCAACAGGACGCCGCTACGGCGCCCAAAGATCCGATAGCTCACGTACCCCGCGAGCCCGATGCCGACGATCAAGACGACCATCCACCAGATCTCGTGCGGATTGAGAACGCGATACGGACCAAATTCGGCATTCGGCAGCAATGGCAGCACGATCAGTGACACGATCGCAAAGCGCATGATTGCCTGAATGTCGCACTCGGTGAGACGACCCGCAAACGCGTGCATGGGCTGCTTCAGGTACAGCAGCACTGCCGTGAGCCCGCCGACGACGATGGCCGCGGAGCGATACTCCGTCGTGAGCAGTGCACCGGCAGCGAAGATCAACAACGCCGCCACTTCGGTGGTCTGCCCGGTGATCTCTTCGCTGTGATGGAATTTATCGAGGTTCGCGAGCAGCGCGACACTGGCAACGCCGAGAAAGCCGGCTGCAACGACAAGGCCGCCCCAGCGACCGGCCAACAGTCCGCATACTGCGCCCAGCAGCGAAATGAGAGGAAACGTACGAATTCCGCCCAGCGCCGAACCCGCCCGTTCGCGCTGCAAACCGACCAGCAGGCCCAGTCCGAACGCGAGGCTCAACGTGCCGAAGACTGCACTGTCCATGGTGTCGATCATAGTCCAATGCTTGCCGACCTTCGTCCTGGCAGCGACTCACTCGACAACAGCCAGGCCGCGATCAAGCGGCCGGGACACTCCAACGGCATCACCGACGGCGATGATGCCGGTCAACGCGCCTCGATGGTCCACGACGGGTACTCGGCGAATACCCGCTCGCTTCATTGCCGGGATGAGCTTGTTCAAGTCGTCGGCTTCATTCGCAACCATCGGTTCGCGGGTCATCACGTCTTCAACCGTCACGGGACGAGCATTCCCCGTGCGCGCCGTCGCCCGCCTCACGATATCGCGATCCGTGAGCACACCCACCGGCCTTCGAATGCCGTCGTCTTCATCGCAGGCGATGAGAAAGCGGACATGTTCGTCAAGCATGCGTCGCGCGGCTTCAGCGACATCCGCTGTAGCGCGGATCGAGATGACAGAGCGTTTGCAGTGCGGGCCCACTTTCATGTCGTATTCTCCGATGCGAGCGGGCATGAGCACTGCCGCGGCGTGCTTCTGCGCACGCCCATCGGGCATTCTCTCCGGCACCTGCACGCGCATCGATTCTCCTGTAGATCCTTTGGCGCAATGTTTCGCAGACCGAAGCCAGTGTTGCCACTTCAAGTGGCCCTCACCATGCGGGGAAGGCCGTAAGTGTTACGGGATTCATGAGGCGGAACACCGACCTCATCCCATGACTGCCGGCAGCCGATGCCGGTGCTTGCTTGATGAATCAATGAGTCGACGAATAGCGGGTAGCACGTAAGGACTAAGCGACTTCTCTGGAGTCGTGCGCTCGTTTCACGGCCCATCATGCGTCACCGATTTCGACCGCATGCAACCGCTATCGCTACAGTGGCCTGACACCGGCCGGGGAGAACCTCACCATGAGTGCTGATGCTCGAATCACCGTACTTGAAATGCCGGCCCAACAATTCATCGCGCAACCGCGCAAGGTCCTGATCGACGGCCGATGGGTTGCCGCCGAAAGCGGCAAGACCTTCGATGTGTTCAATCCGGCCGACGGCCGCAAGATCGCAAGCGCCGCCGCGTGCGCAAAGGAGGACGTAAATGCCGCCGTCGCGGCTGCGCGGAAGGCATTCGATGAGGGTCCGTGGCCACGCATGTCACCCTCCGAGCGAGGAAAAATCCTGTGGAGGATTGGCGATCTGATTCTGCAACACCTCGAGGAACTCGCGGAACTCGAGTCGCTCGACAACGGTAAGCCGATCAGTGTCGCCCGCGCAGCGGATGTTCCGCTCGCGGCCGATCTCTTCCATTACATGGCCGGCTGGGCGACGAAGATCGAGGGCAACACGATCTCGCTGTCCGTGCCTTACACGCCAGGGGCCGAATACCACGCTTACACGCGTCGTGAACCGATCGGCGTCGTGGGGCAAATCATTCCATGGAACTTTCCCTTGCTGATGGCGGCGTGGAAACTGGGCCCCGCCCTCGCGACGGGATGCACGATCGTGCTGAAACTCGCCGAGGAAACTCCCCTGTCCGGTCTGCGTCTTGCTGAGTTGTGCCAGGAAGCAGGGCTTCCGAACGGCGTGTTGAATGTTCTGACGGGATTCGGCGAGCCCTGCGGCGCACCACTGGCTGCACATCCGCAGGTCGACAAGGTCGCCTTCACCGGCTCGACCGAAGTGGGCAAGCTCATCGTCAGAGCCGCCGCCAACGATCTCAAGAAAGTCACGCTCGAACTCGGCGGCAAGTCACCGAATATCATTCTCGAAGACGCGGATCTGGAACTTGCCATTCCTGGCGCCGCGAATGCGATCTTCTTCAACCACGGACAGTGCTGCTGCGCCGGCTCGCGGCTGTTCGTGCACGAGAAGATCTACGACCGAGTGGTCGAAGGCGTTGCAAAGATCGCGAGCAGTATCAAAGTCGGTCCTGGTCTCGCACCGGATACACAAATGGGACCGCTGGTTTCCCAGACACAGCTCGACCGGGTCTCGGGCTTTCTGCGCTCGGGAGCCGAGGAAGGCGCCCGAGCGGTATGCGGCGGCAAGCGTGCTGGCGAGGTCGGCTATTTCGTGGAGCCCACCGTGCTCGTCGACACCACGGAAACCATGAAGGTGTATCGCGAAGAAATCTTC
>JAIBJL010000479.1 GCA_020029545.1 Gammaproteobacteria bacterium | reverse complement strand
CGCCGCAGATTGATCGTCATTGATCCTGAGGATTCCAAAGTTACCCGTGGAACCATAAGCCACATAGGTGACATGAGTGTCGTCGGCTTGCTTCTGCGAACTCAGCGTACCCAGCGTGCTGGAGGCACCACTGCGTCTGACCTTCAAATCGAAATCGGACGAATCGACGCGACTGTAATCGCTGAGCGATTCGAAAGTGACGCCCTGCAATTTCTGCGTATCTGAATCACTGTTACTTCCCCTGACATAGACATCGAGCGACTCGTAGTCAGGGCTGACGTTCAGCAGGCGAATCTTCGCGTACTTGTTATCACTGCCGCCGTTGTCGCAGCCGCTGATCGAGAACAGCAACGAGACGAACAATAACTGCAGACAAATGCGTAGCAATGCTTTCATGGTGTGGGGTCTCAACGGTCGTTACTCATTTCAGCGATCCTTGCGCAAAGTGCCCGACACCGCGGCTGTCCCGCCGCCCCACATGAACATGGTGTATACGCTTGCTTCCTGCAGCGACACCGAACTTTTACTGTACAGGCTCGCGGCCGTGCTCGAGTTCGAAACATCGATCTGATAGTCGTCCGAACCGCCGTCGATTTCCGTATAGCCCGATGCCGCACCCAGTTCGATGCCTTCGGCCAGCGGAGAGAAATCCACTGCCAGCGTTGTGGGTACGCCGAGCCCGGAAATACCATTCAACAAACGTATCTTGGCCTTGCCGCTGGTCACGGGCAGCCGGTTATCGTCGTTGATCAGCGTGGTGCGCGTGCCGCTTGCATCGCTCCACATCAGGAAGGTGTAGTCGCCGCCGGCGGTCAGCGTCTGATCGGCAACCGTCACGGGATTCCCATCGATGCGCAGGTTGACTGCTGCGTTGCCGGCGGTGACTTGCACATACTTGGTGCTGATGACGCCGACAGCAGCACTGGTCAGCAACCCGACCCCGCCAATGCTGGCCGTGACCGACGTACCGCCGTTGATGCCGACCGCACCGCGCACGCGCGCCCGGGTGTTCGGCTTCTTGCTCAACTCGCCCTGCTGCGGCACCAGCATCGCGTTGACCAGCACACCACCTTGCGTCGCAGTGAGGATCAGGGAAACCACCTGCTTGCTGTTGAGCGTAATGCCGGAGACGTCGAGGCGAACATCGCTCTTGTCGCTGGCACCTGTCACGCGCAAGCGGTACGTGCCGCTGTCTAGCGTGACTTGCGAAGAAAGACTGCCGGAAGCCAGTGAGGTCACTGACGCGGCCGCATCATCGAGCGCGACAGAATCCTCGGTAAAGTAAACATCGAGCGCACCCGCTTCCGAGGTATTGAGAACGTTCAACTTGGTTTTCTGCGAGTCGGCGTCATCCACATCTTCGCCGATCTTCGTCACGCGAAAGCGCGAGTTCGACCCATAGGCCACGTACAGGGCATGCGAATCGCCTGAGAGGTTATCGCTGGAGAGCGTCGCCAAGGTGCCGCTGACGCCGTTGCGCTTGAACTTCACCGAGTAGGTATCGGCATCCAGGCTGGCGTACGCGCTGGCCGTCTCATAGGCGACCCCGGTAAGTACGGTTGTATCGTTGGTGGCGTCACCATCGTTCACATACACATCCAACGACTCGTATCCCGGACTGACGTTGAGCAGGCGGATTTGTGCCCGCTTGCCAGTATCGTTGTTATCGCCACCGCAGCCCGTCAGCACCCAGACGATCGCGAAGAACGGCATGATCAATAGAAGCGAACGGGCGCGCATCGCGAAGGAAAGCATTGTTTTCATACAGGCGGCAACCAGTGAGTGACGGTATCTGGTTGCAGATGCCCGACCCAAGAAAAGGGTCGCAGTGCCTGACAAGAAAAGCACTCGCTGTGCGAGACGCAACAGCGCACTCGCAATGCATGCACAGCGAAGTCACTTACTTGATCGCTGTCTGAACAACGTCTGAACGGAACGCCCCACGCCGCTTGTGGCCCATGCCAGCTGAAAAATGGATCATGGCCTGGCAGGACTGGACATCGGTTATGCCATCGTGCCCGCAGCAGTCGGCACAGTGTTGCGCGATCAAGGCTTGGGCAATCCGCGACTGCGCCACCGGCTCGCGGTTGTGGCTGCCACTACCAGCCTGCGCGATCCGAAATTTTGTCGAGATCGTGCGTCAGAAAGACTCGAATTCCATCGCCCGCTGTACACCGATCCGTCCTGCCCAGGCCCCATGCCCCAGGCCCTTTGCCTGTCGTTGCTTGCGGTGTCATTCGATCAGCGTTTCGTGCTCGCCACGGCGGGCGCTTGTTCGACTGGCTGAGCTTCGTTCAGTGAATCGCGCGCCTGCTTGGCGAGCTGCTGGTACGGTGCGCGAATCCGGTCGAGTTCGCCTTCTTCCAGCTCTTCCAGATCCAGCAGCGAATTGTGCGCCCCTTCGATGGCGCGGATCAGTTCGTCAAGCTTGATCTGGATCGCTTCCGAGTCGCGGTTCTGGGTGTTCTGAATGAGGAACACCATCAGAAACGTGATGATGGTCGTACTCGTATTGACAACCAGCTGCCAGGTATCGCTGAAGCCGAACAGCGGTCCGCTCAGGCCCCAGATCACGATCAGTGAGGCAGCGAGCAGAAAGGTCGCCGGCCGGCCGGCAAGCCGGGCACTGGCCTTGGCAAAGCGGGTGAATAGCGAAGTGGTCTTGGTCGCATGCATGCAAGTGACTCCTGTACTGAAGATGCTGGTATGAAGAAAGTGAGTTGAGTGGTGAGAAGGCTACCTTCATCGCTCGGGGGCGGCCGGGGACCTCCTCGGGAGAGATCGGAACTTTTGCCGCTGCCGACCGCTTCATTGCTGGCCCGTGCCGGGGGCCAATGATTCCTTGAGGTCTATTCTGCAACATGTCCGTTCCCGCGCTTACCCGCAGCACGCCTTTCTTCATTGTGTTCAACACATCTTCGGGTTCCGGCGACAAGCAGAAAAATCGGGAGGACATGGCACGCGTCCTCGCTGACGCGAAGCAGCCACATGAGTTCTTGTTGATCGAACGCTCCGAACAGATCGACGCAATGGCGCGTCATGCCGTGGAAGCTGCCGTGAAACACGACGGTGCCGTCATCGTCGCCGGTGGCGATGGCACGATCAACGCAGTAGCTGAAGTGGCGCTTGCGACCGGCAGGCCGTTCGGCCTGGTGCCGCAGGGCACGTTCAATTACTCCAGCCGCGCACATTCGATCCCGTTGGAGACGATCCCGGCAACGCAAGCACTGCTGAATGCGCGCATCAAGCCGATTCAGGTCGGCAAGGTCAACGAGCGCATCTTTCTGGTGAATGCAAGCCTGGGCCTGTATCCGCAACTGCTGCAGGATCGCGAGGACTACAAGAAGCAGTACGGCCGCAAACGGCTCGTTGCTCTCTGGGCAGGCCTCAGGACACTCGCGCGCTATGACGGACAACTGGTACTGGAGATCGAGCACGATAACCAGCGCGAATCGATCCTCACGCCGACCTTGTTTGTCGGCAACAACCCGCTGCAACTCGAACAGGTCGGCCTGCCGGAAGTCGAAGCCGTGCAACAGCGGCAACTGGCCGCCGT
>JAIBJL010000164.1 GCA_020029545.1 Gammaproteobacteria bacterium | reverse complement strand
AAGGCATGCCCGGCTACTTTCGCCAGAAATTATTCGTATACGAGCGTGCCGGCGAACCGTGTCACCGCTGCAACACACCGATCAAACAATTCACTCAGGGACAGCGGTCGACGTATTTCTGTCAGCGCTGCCAGCGCTGACGGTACAGGCTACGGGCTACGGCAAGAGAAGATCTCAAGTTGCTTCGCCCTGACGGACTGTAATGCGACTCCGTATCTTGTCTGGTTGTAGCCCGTCGCCCGTAGCCTGTCGCCCTTCTCAATACACCACGCCCACACCCACACCGCGTGGGTCCGATACGGCTTTGACCATCCCGCTGCCGAAGTCCCAGGTAACGATCTGCAGATTGCCCGGCTGACGGGATTCGCGCAGCTTGTGACCGAAGCCGCTCAACTGCGTCTTCTCTGCTTCGGTGAAGGCACCGGGTTCGAACGACAATTGATCCGGCAGATATTGATGATGATAGCGGCCCTTCTTGATGAACTCTTCCGCGGGCGTGCCATCGAGCCAGTCAAGCGTGGCAAGCAACACCATGCCCATGATGTAGCTGCCGCCAGGTGAACCCAGAACCATCACACCGTCTTTGTTCTCCACGAAGGTCGGCGTCATGCTCGACAGCGGGCGCTTGTGGGGCGCGATCGCATTGGCCTCGGCACCCACCAGACGAAAGCCATTCGGCACGCCGGCCTTAGCGGCGAAGTCATCCATCTCGTTGTTCAGCATCACACCGGTGCCCGGCACCATCAGGCCGGAACCGAAAAAGAAATTGATCGACAAGGTGCCGGCAACGCGATTGCCTTCGGCATCCAGTACCGAGAAATGCGTCGTCTGCGGGCCGGGTTCGGGCGCGCTGACGCCCGGCAACAGGTCGCTCGGCATCGCCTTGTCCATGCGAATCGAGGTGCGCTGTCCGGCTGCATAGTCGGGATTCACGAGCCTGGCGACCGGAACGTTCACGAAGTCCGGATCGCCCAGATACTCGGCGCGATCGCGGTGCACGCGGCGCATCGCTTCGACGATGAGATGCTTGCGGGTTGCGCTGTCGACCCGCTGCAGGTCGTACCCCGACAGAATGTTCAGCGCATCGATCAATGCCACGCCGCCCGATGACGGCGGCGGCGCGGCAACGATACGCGCGCCGTGATATTCCCCGTACACGGGTTGGCGTTCTTTGATCTGGTAGCTAGCCAAGTCCTCCAGCGACCAGATGCCACCGAGCTTGCGCACGCCATCAACCAGCCGCTTCGCGACAGCGCCCCGGTAAAAGCCGTCGGGCCCCTTCTCGGCGAGTTCGGTGAGAGTCCGGGCAAGATCCGGCTGGCGAATCATCGTTCCCGTCGGCGGCGCGGCGCCCGCCTGGAGAAAAACTTTGGACGCGGCACCTTTGCTGAACGTGTTCTTCTTGGCTTCGATGCCGCCGCGCAATCGGTCGTTGAGCGGGAAACCCTCGCGCGCCAGCCGGATGGCTGGCTGCAAACTTGTCTGCAGCGGCAGCCGCCCGTAAGTCTTGGCGAGATGCGCAAAGCCCGCGGCCTCACCGGGAATGGCGGCAGCCAACGCACTGTCGATCGACAAGCCGCGCACGACCTTGCCGTCCGGGTCGAGGAACATGTCGCGCGTAGCAGCCGCAGGCGCCACTTCACGGCCATCCACCATGGTCTCGAAGCCATCCGATGCACGGTGCAGCAGCCAGAACCCGCCGCCGCCCAGGCCGGAACTGCTCGGCTCGACCACTGCGAGCGCGGCACTCACTGCCACGGCGGCATCGAACGCATTGCCACCTTGCTTGAGGATTTCCATGCCGGCGTCAGTTGCGAGTGCGTGCGCGCTGGCGATGGCCGCTTTGCCGGGCTGGGGCTCGGCCGCGCTGACGCTGACAGCGACGATCAGCAGGATGGACGCCGCAACGTTACGCAGTGTCGCCGGAATTCGTCTCGCGCGCATGGATGTCGCCTGATCTCTCATGGTGTTGCGCGCCGCTTTGCCCAGGCAACCGACAAGGCCTTGGCGACGCTCGGATGCACAAACTGCGCGACATTGCCGCCGAGACTGGCGATCTCGCGTACCAGCGTCGAGGAAATGAAATTGAATTGTTCGGTCGGCGTCAGGAACACATAGTCCACCTGATCCGACAAGTGCCGGCTCATGGTGGCAAGCTGGAATTCAAATTCGAAGTCCGAGACCGCGCGCAACCCGCGCACCACGACACGCAGTCCATGCTGCCGGGCAAAGTCCACCGTCAGGCCGGAATAGCCGGTAATTTCGGTATTCGGAATGCCGCTGAGCACTTCACGCGCCAACGCCACGCGCTCGTCCAGCGAAAACAGCGGCGCCTTGTTCGGGTTGGCGGCAATCGCCACCACCACCCGATCGAAAATATCGGCGGCCCGCCGCACCAGGTCGTAGTGACCGTTGGTAATCGGATCGAACGTGCCGGGATACATGGCGCCTGTCATGGGTTCCTGGGGGGATGCCGGGGGGATGCCTGGTTTGCGTTGTGAACTATGCGCGCAGCAAATGATAGCCGACTTGGCCTGCCTGTCGGCTGCGATGCATGGTCCAGGCTGCGGGAAATGCAGGGAGCGGCACGTACGCCGGCGATTCCATGTAAATCAGCGCGCCAACCGCCAGCCAGCGATGGCGGGCCAGCTTAGCGCACACCTCAGGCAGCAGGCCCGCCGCATAAGGCGGGTCGAGAAAGATGATGTCGAAGGGCTGCGGCGGTGGGTCGTCGAGATACTTCAGCGCATCGGCCTTGGTGACAGTGGCACCCGCCGCCCCAAGGCGTTGCAGCGTCGCCTCGATACTCTGTGCGATACGCGTATCGCGCTCGACAAATACGACCTCCGCCGCACCACGCGATAATGCCTCGGCGCCGAGCACGCCGCTGCCGGCAAACAGGTCGAGACAACGCGCTCCCGGTAGCGACGGCTGCAGCCAGTTGAACAGCGTTTCGCGCACCCGGTCCGGCGAGGGCCGCAACTGCGCATGGTCAGGAAAATCGATGCGCAGGCTGCGCCAGCGACCGCCGATGATACGGACGCGATGCTGGCCGGAATGCGCCCTGCCTACCGGCTGAGGTTCGCGTGCGCCGGACGTCTGCGGCACACCGCGCGTGCCGGGCGGATTTTTTCTATCGCGTGTCATGGCATTCCAAGCATATACCGCCCGACCGGAACATCGCCGCATCCGCGCCGTGCACTGCGCCTGCCGCCGCTCACGCTCACGAGCATCCGCACCGTGCGGTAGAATCGCGCCCCTTCATCGCCCCCGCCTTTCGCTCCAACTTTCGCGCAGAGAGAGTGATCCATCGATGTTCGGCTTCAAATCGAAAGCCAAGACGACCGAGGCCGCGAGCAAGGAACCCAGCTTGTTCCAGCGTTTGCGCGCCAAGCTCAATAGCGGCAATTCCTGGCTGACCTATGATCTCGCCAATCTGATTCCCGGTGGGCGGATCGACGACACCGTACTCGACGAACTGGAAACACGACTCATCGTCGCGGATGTCGGCGTGGAAACGACGGAGCGCATTCTCGCAAGCCTGCGCAAGCAGGTCGCTCGCAAGGAACTGAGCGATCTCGACGCCCTGCTGAATGCATTGCGTCAGTCGCTGTTGCAGGTATTGCGGCCCGTGGCGCAGCCGCTGCAGCTCGATCGCGATGCCAAGCCCAATGCAATCCTGGTGGTCGGCGTCAACGGTGCGGGCAAGACCACGACCATCGGCAAGCTGGCGCGCTATCTGAAAGATAACGACGTCAAAGTGATGCTGGCTGCCGGCGATACGTTTCGTGCCGCGGCTGTCGAGCAACTGCAGGTCTGGGGTGAGCGCAATGGCGTGCCCGTCATCTCGCAGGCAGCCGGCGCCGATCCGGCGGCGGTCATATTCGATGGCATGCAGGCAGCGCGCGCCCGCGGTGCCCAGGTGCTGCTTGCCGATACCGCCGGTCGCTTACATACGCAGTCGAATCTCATGGAAGAATTGAAGAAGATCAAGCGCGTCATGGGACGCGTCGACGCGTCGGCACCGCACGAAGTGCTGCTGGTGCTCGATGCCAGCCAGGGACAGAATGCGTTACAACAGGCGCGCCTGTTCAACGAAGCTCTAGGTGTCACCGGTGTGGTGCTGACCAAGCTCGATGGCACGGCCAAGGGCGGCATCGTGCTGGCGTTGGCCAGCGAACTCAAACTGCCGATACGATTCATCGGCGTGGGCGAGTCCGCCGAGGATTTCATGGAGTTCGAACCCGAAGCCTTCGTGGATGCGTTGCTGAAGCGCGAGCAGTGATGCGGCGACTCGCTGAATTCGATCATGAAGTGATACAACAAGCACCGGATCAGACACCGAGCATCAGGATCGGTCGCGCATGATTCATTTCGACCGCGTTTTCAAACGCTATCCCAACGGGCGCGATGCGCTCAGCGATCTGTCGTTGCATCTCGACAGCGGCGAGATGGTATTTCTCACCGGTCACTCCGGCGCCGGCAAATCCAGTCTGCTGAAATTGATTGCGCTCATCGAACGACCCACGCGCGGTTCGCTCATCGTCAATGGGCAGAATGTCGCCAACGTATCGACGTCGAAAATTCCCGCGTTCCGTCGGCAGATCGGCATCGTCTTCCAGGATCACAAGCTGCTGTACGACCGCACCATCTATGACAACGTGGCGCTGCCCTTGATCATTGCGGGCATTAGCGCGCGCGAAATCGGGCGCCGTGTCCGCGCTGCGCTGGATCAGGTTGGGCTGCTGGGCCGTGAGAATGGCCTGCCGGTCGAACTGTCGACCGGCGAACAACAACGCGTCGGCATCGCACGCGCAGTCGTCAGCAAGCCGCAGATTCTCATCGCCGACGAACCTACCGGCAATCTGGATCCGGACCTGTCGGTCGAGGTCATGAACATTTTCCGTCGTTTCAATGAAGTCGGCGTCACCGTGCTGGTCGCAAGCCACGATGTGCATCTGCTTCAACACTTTAATCTGCGGCGCATCCGGCTTGAAGGCGGACGCGTGACGGATGACGGTCGCGACCCGGCGATCCCGCTGTTCGATCCGGGCAAGCTCATTGAGCGCGAAGGAGGTGCGCGGTGAGCACTTGGCTCGCGCGACATCTGCAGACGCTGGTGGGATCGTTGGGCCGGCTCTCGAAGCATTGGCTGGGAACGACATTCACCGTGCTGGTGATCGGCATCGCGCTGGCCTTGCCCGCCTGCCTGCATTTGCTGGTCGTCAATCTGGAACGCGCCAGCAATGACTGGGATCGCGCGATTACATTGTCGATCTACCTGAAGCAAGGGACTTCGCCAGACGCAGCACACCGCCTTAGTGAGCGAGTACGACAAAGGCGCGATATCGCACAGGTAACCCTGATCACCGCCGAGGAAGGGTTAAAGGAATTTCGGCGCCGGTCCGGCTTCGGCCAGGCGATCGATGCGTTAACAGACAATCCACTGCCGCATTCGCTGGTTATCCGCCCCGCCGCCGACTACATGGACGGCGCACACCTCGAAACACTCGCGGCGGACCTGCGTCAGTTGCCAAACGTCGATCTCGTGCAATTGGACACTGCCTGGGTCAACCGCCTTAACGCCATTCTCGACACCCTGCGGCGCGCCATCCTCGCAACCGCAGCCCTGCTGGCGCTCGGTGTCATGGTGATCGTCGGCAACACCATCCGACTGGATATCCAGAACCGCCGCGACGAAATCGAGGTCACCAAGCTGGTCGGCGGCAGCAACGCATTCGTGCGCCGCCCATTTCTCTACGCCGGGATCTGGTATGGCCTTGGCGGCGGGTTGATTGCCTGGATGGTGGCCGGGGGGATTGTGGCGGCATTGACCGCTCCCATATCCCGGCTGGCAGGATTCTATGACAGCGACTTCCGACTCGTGGGACTGGGGCTTGAGCCAACGGCGATTTTGCTGGCGACTGGCGTGATGCTGGGGTGGCTGGGATCGTTTGTGGCGGCGACCCGGCATCTGCGGGAGATCGAACCCAGCTGATGGCGCTTGCAGTCAGGATCGATCTGGGTTCCCGTTCGCCACCAGAGGGCGAAAACCTGGCCGATCCTTAACCGGTTATAACCTGAGAACCAAATGGCGCGAGGACCCTTTACGCCAAAAAAAGGTTTGCCCAGCATAGACTTATCAGTCAAGAAACGTGTCGGAGCCCGCACGCCGGGCGCGGAACTTCTGCAGCGCTTAGCACTCGAAACACAGGACTGCTAAACTCATTCCGACCTCGGAGGGGACCGCTCGCAATGACTACTGCCACTGCTCTGATTCGTTCGCATACCGACCTGGCGCTCGCCGGTCCGGTCGGCAGTCTCGATGCCTATGTGGATCGGGTTGCCCGGATTCCGGTGCTGTCGCGTGAGGACGAGGTGGTCCTGGCGATTAAGCTGCGCGATCACGGCGATCTCAATGCCGCTCGCCAGTTGGTGTTGTCGCACCTGCGATTCGTCGTGCATATCGCTCGCGGCTACAGCGGCTATGGCTTGCCGGTGGGCGACCTGATCCAGGAAGGCAACGTGGGCCTGATGAAGGCCGTCAAGCGCTTCGATCCGGATGTCGGTGTCCGACTGGTGTCGTTCGCCGTGCATTGGATTCGCGCCGAGATTCATGAATACGTGCTGCGCAACTGGCGCCTGGTGAAAATTGCCACGACCAAGTCCCAGCGCAAGCTGTTCTTCAACCTGCGCAAGTTCAAGAAGAACCTGGGCTGGCTGACCGAGACTGAGACACAGGCCATCGCCCGCGATCTCGGCGTGACGACTCATGAAGTCACCGATATGGAACAGCGTCTGAGTTCGCGCGACCTGTCGTTCGATCCCACGCCGGATGCGGATGAAGACGACAACTCGTACTCGCCGTCCGCTTACTTGCAGAGTCCGGAATCGGATCCTTCCGTCGCGGTGGAACGCGAGCAGTGGGATGAAGACACGACCGATCGTCTGTCGCACGCCATGTCGACGCTTGACGAGCGCAGCCAGCACATCCTGCGCACTCGCTGGATGACGGATGAGAAGGCAACGCTGCACGAACTGGCCGACAAGTACGGCGTGTCCGCGGAACGCATTCGTCAGATCGAAGCAAACGCCATCAAGAAGCTGCGCGGACTGGTCGCGGAGCCGGCGGAGGCCTGATCGTCGCCCGCGCTGCCGACTGACTCGATGTCAAAAAGGCCGGCGAGTATGAGCCGGCCTTTTGCTTTCTGGCGCCATTCGATCGATAAGGACTGATCGGTCGGGTCGCAACCTTACTTCGTGATCGGCACGATGGTAAGTTCGACGCGACGATTGGCGGCCCTGCCCTGCTCGGTGTCGTTGGAAGCCACCGGACGCGTTTCACCCGCACCGATGGTGATCAGCCGCTGACTTTTCACGCCGTGGCTCGACAGATAGCTCGCGACGGACTGTGCGCGGCGCTCCGACAACGCCTGGTTGAGCTGATCGCTGCCCGTGCTATCGGTATGGCCGGCGACTTCGATGACGGTTTTCTCGTACTCTTTGAGAACGAGCGTCACCCCATCCAACGCGTTGTAAAACTGTGCATTCAGATCTGCGCTATTCGACGCAAACGTGATATTGCTCGGCAGGTTGAGCGTGATGTTGTCCCCGGTGCGCGTGACGCTGACGCCCGTACCTTCGAGTCGCTGTCGCAGCTTCGCCTCCTGCACATCCATGTAATAGCCGGCTCCGCCACCGGCGAGCGCGCCGACGCCGGCACCGATCAATGCATTTTGCAGCTTATCGCCCTTGGTCAGCAGACCGACGACCGCGCCGGCCGCCGCGCCGATGCCCGCGCCTTTCGCAACCTTGCTGGTTTGCTGCTCGCGAGTGTATGGATTGACTGTGGTACAGCCGGCGACCAGCGACAGGCTCAGCGCCACCGCAAGCCCTGCGCGACGTGACGGCAACCACTGCCCAACGAGCAAGCCCTGCGACCGGGTGATGATTCGACGATTCATTAAGCACTCCTCGATTGACGCTGAAGTTTGCCCTTGCCGGCGCTTCAAAGCTTGGCAACACACGGCGGTTCCAGATAGCCATCGCGGCAATGCAGCGCAGATTTAAACGCAGATTTAAACATAGGGGAGAGGCAATGCGGCACGCACAAGACCTGATTTCGCTCGGACGGGAAACTGTGTGAAAGCAGCGACAGCGTCGGCAATGCAGCTCTGACAACGACCCCGAACGATTATCGCATCGCGGACCGCATACTGCGTGCATCGTCGAGGCGGGCCCGTGCAGGTTCGTCACGGTGGGACCCTTCCGGCGGCCCTCGACCCGAGCGCACGGCTCGGTCCGGTCCGCTGCGCTACCATTGCGCCTAGGGAGCCTCTGCACAGGTTATGCGCCACGCGTTGCGTCTCCAATCGTCTGATGCAAGGCGCAAAGCGCTGGCCATATGTCGATATGGACAAGCTTTGCAACGCGGCAGCTGACGATTCGAGGCGCAACCCATTCAATGATCAAGAGCTTCTATGGGACGGGCCAGTTTTGCCCACGAGGTTGTTACGCCCTCCTTGTGTACTTACAGTACACGGCGGTCGGTGCCATAGGCATTTCCGTTGGTCACGCGGCCTACTCGTGACCAAAACTGGCTCCGTCGCGTGACGTATAACCTGTGCAGAGGCTCCCTAGGAGAACTCCCCATGTCAGCCCTTCGCCCCAATTCGCCGCAGGCTTCGGCATCCACCGAACTCGATCCTGTCGATCTGTACGCCGTCCGCTCCATGCTGAGCGGGGAGGAACAGATGGTGCAGGATTCGGTTGCAAAGTTTGTCGACGATCAGGTCATTCCCATCATCGGTGACTGCTTTGAACACGAACGCTTTCCGCGTGAGTTGGTCAGCTCGCTTGCCACACTGGGGTTGCTGGGCAGCTCGCTCGAAGGCTACGGCTGCGCCGGCCTCAATGCGGTGTCGTATGGACTGATCTGCCAGGAACTGGAACGTGGCGACTCGGGGCTGCGCAGTTTCGTGTCGGTGCAATCCAGCCTGTGCATGTACCCCATCCATGCTTTCGGTTCCGAGGAGCAAAAACAGCAGTGGCTGCCGCGCATGGCGAAGGGCGAAGTCATCGCCTGCTTCGGATTGACCGAACCCCACGGCGGCTCCGATCCCGCCAATATGAAGACGCGCGCCAAGCGGCAGGGCAAGGACTGGGTGCTCAGTGGCGCGAAAATGTGGATCACCAATGGCTCGATCGCCGATCTCGCCGTGGTGTGGGCGCAGACCGATGAGGGCATACGCGGCTTCCTAGTGGAGAAGCACTTCAAGGGATTCAGCTCAGCCACGATCAAGCACAAGATGAGCCTGCGCGCGTCGGTCACCGGTAGCCTGTTCTTCGACAGTGTCGTGGTGCCTGAAGCGAATATGTTGCCCGGTGCGCTCGGTCTCAAGGGCCCGCTGTCCTGTTTGACGCAGGCACGCTATGGGATTGCGTGGGGCGTGACTGGCGCCGCACAGGCATGTCTCAAGGATGTCATCGACTACACCAAGACCCGCATCATGTTCGGCAAACCGCTGGCGGCAACGCAGGCGATTCAAATCCGGCTCGCCGAGATGGCGCGCAAGATCACCACGTCGCAGATGCTGTCATTGCAGTTGGGCCGCCTGAAGGACGCCGGCCAGCTGGTGCCGACGCAGGTGTCGGTCGCGAAATGGCACAACACCCGTGCCGCCATCGAAGTCGCACGCGATGCTCGCGACGTCCTCGGGGGCGCCGGCATCAGTGTCGAATATTCACCGATCCGGCATGCAATGAATCTCGAAAGCGTGATCACTTACGAGGGCACGGAGACAGTTCACCAGCTCACGGTCGGTCGCGCGCTGACGGGTATCAGCGCATTCTGAGTTGCCTTGTCATCCGACTCGGCCAGGTGCGTCAGCCGCGGCCGAGGCGGCGACACCTGTTGATCGAGCCG
>JAIBJL010000009.1 GCA_020029545.1 Gammaproteobacteria bacterium | reverse complement strand
TCCGCCTCGAAATCCATGCCCTGGGCTTCGTCGTTGAAACGGATATCCTCACGCGGACCCCAGAAGAAGTCCGAGCCTCCCTGGTATATCACCGGCTTCTGCGTGACATGCTCGGGCACCGGCACGCCTTGCCAAGCGCACATGCGTTCATGATGCGCCGCATAGACGCTACCGTCGCACCACTGGATCGACCGCGGCAGGGGCGAGGCCGCCTCAGCCTGGTCGAACGGCTTGGCCTGCGCCTCCTTGCCCCTGTTCAGCCGGTCATAGACCGCCTGCAGGCGCGGCGCGAGCGTGTCCCACTCGTCGATCGCAGCCTGGAGCGTGGGCGCAATCTCCGGAACCGCGACAGCCTGACGGAGGTCGCGCGACACAACCACCAGGGTTCCATCCTTGCGGGACGAGCGCAGCGTTGCCAACTTCATTTAGTATCCCTCACATTGAGAATTTCGCCGTGCTTGCGGCCGGGGTTGCAGAGTGGCCGCCTTCATACGGCGGCAGCCGATCGGCGCGGACATCATGCCGGATAGAATTGCGTGACGTCGGGTGCCTTTCCGATCGCCTGCTTCAATTCGGCGCCGTTGACCTTCACCGGATCGGCGTCGAGCAGAATGAAGGCCCGTGATTTCCGCCTCCATCACATCGCCCGGCTGCAGGAAGCGTCCATGGTGCAGGCGGTTCCCAGAAGGCGAACCCGTGAGCAGCATGTCGCCTGGCTTTGCGATCGTCGCGCGAGAAAGATGCGAGATGAGGCGCATTCGATCTCCCACACATGGCTGCGATAATTCGCACCCGCCTAGAAGATGAGCCCGGCGGCTGGATCGGTGCGAGTATCGTCAGCCCCTCACGGGAAACGACCGCGCTTTTCGCGGCCGCGCCATTGGCATTCACCCATTCCGCCAATTCGCGTAGCTTTGGGAAAGATGCATCCCAGTCGTCCACTATGGACCGAATGGTGGCCGGTATCGGCCTACTCCCGGCAAGCTCCTGAAGAGCGGCGATGTCGTAGATCGTCTCGTCATCGCCGATGACCATGCCCGCGCCCTGGGTTCCGGCTCTCGAGAAGGAGCATAGTTTGAAGCGTATCGCAGGCATGTTGTTCTTCCTGTTTTTTGGCGGCGGGCTGCCCTAGCCCCGTGTCATGTCCCAATTAATGCCCATGGCCCAACCGGCCGCTCCCCTCGGGAATTCGAAGACACCGGGCTTCCAATTGTCGTCGACCAGGTCGATATCGGCGCCGAGCTCGAACGCGCCGCCCATCGGTGTCACGAAATACCAATACCAGTTCGAGCCCAGTTCGAACCGGCCCGGCCCGAAGAGGGTCTGATAGCCGGCCCTGGTCAGCTTGTGCCCGCCGGCGATCACATCCTGGATATCGCCAAAGGTAAACTCGGCATGCTGGAAGGACGGCGGAATCTGCGGATTCTTGATGAAGAACAGGCTGTGATGGTCGTGGTGTCCCGCGGCGCGCGCGAAGATGCCCATGTCGCCGGCATAGCTGTCGGTGATCCTGAACCCCAACCGGTCCTTGTAGAAGGCGACGGAACGCGCGGGATCCGGGCTCCAGTAGACCACGTGGCCGAGCTGCCGCGCCGGCCCGTGATTGTCGAAATCCACCCGCTTGTTGAAACGCATGGCCGCGCGGCCCGGGACATTGACGAGCGGAAGCGCGGAGTCGTACGGCACCCTCTGCGTCACGCGGAAAAAAAGCCCGTTATTGTCGTCGTCGGTCGTCTGCAAGACATCATCGACCCACCGGATCTGGCGGTCCTTGCCGAGCTCCTTGGCGATGGCATCGAGATCGGCCCGTGCGCTCACGCCCCACACCGCCGCGCGCAGCGTCGAACCCGGCACCTGCGCGGCGGGGAGTTCAGGGTCGTCCATCGGCCGAAGCTCGACGCCCGAGCCATCGAGAGCGCGAAACGACGCCAGCTTCTCGCTGGCTTGGCTCTCCTTCAGCCCGTAGAGCGAACAAAATCGACGGCAGGCGTCGATATCCTCGACCCCGAAGATAAGGTTTTCGGCACCCGTGATATTCATACGAACGATCCTTTCTATGCGTGTTTCCGCTTTGGGGGCGGTCGGCAACCGGACATCAAATCGCTTCCGCCAACTTGGCGGCGCCAGGAGCGTGAACCGTCATGACCTCCGCCCATCTCTGCTCGAGCTCGAGCTGGCTGATCTGCGTCGAAGTCTGGATGACATGGCGCGCACGGCCGAGCCGACGCGCCATGAAGCGATCGAACACTTCTTGGAGATCGTCGGACCTGCCCAACTCCTCGCCGAGAACCACAGCGTCCTCGACCGCAAGGCCGGCGCCGTGACCAAGATGCGGCGTCGTGGCATGGGCAGCGTCCCCAATCAGCAGCACCCGTCCCTTGTGCCATGGCCCATCGATCAGCAGCACTTCCAGCGGTCGATAATTGACCAGATAGGAGTTATCCATCCGTTCACGGATATCCGCGACGAATCCTCCAAAGCCGGCGAGGAGCCCGCGCAATCTCCCGATCTGCTCGCCCTCCGGTACGATCCGCCGCTCCGGATCCGGAACCGTCAGAAACATGTACATGTGCGTCTCGGACACGGGATTGAACCCTACACGCGGCCCTGTCCCGCACATGACCATGCCCCTCTGGTCGGCCGGTTTGGGCGCCAGCAGACGCCAGCACCCCTGACCGGTGAAACGGGGCTCGTAAGCCGAGCCGAACAGAAGCTTGCGCACACCCGAATTGAGGCTGTCGGCGCCCACGACGAGATCGTATTCGCCGGTCGTGCCGTCGGAAAAAGTCGCTTTGACGGCGGACCCGTCATCGTTCAGCGTGGCCACGCTGACACCGAGGCGCACGACGGTGTCCACGGCCCGCACGCGTTCCGACAGAAGCCGGTGAAGGACCGGCCGCAATATGCCGCCGAGACCTGCAATGCCAGGCTCCAATTCGGGTATGGGCATCTTGCCGAGAATGACGCCGTCCTCGCTTGCTATCGCGCCAACAGAAGACAAGAAGCCGTGTGCTTTGACTTCGTCGAGGACGCCGAGCTGCTTGAAGGCCCGGAGCGTCGGCCCGCTCAGGGTCAGCCCCGCTCCCAGCGCACGCCAAGTCGGATCGATATCAATGAGATCGACGCTCCAGCCAATACGTCGCAGCGCAATGGCGCAGCTCATGCCACCGATACCGCCACCGACAATCAACGCTCGCCTGGCCATATTCCTCCCAATATCTTGTCCGCGATTCGAAGGGTGCGAATATTCAGCGACCGATCAAATGTCGCTCACCGCCGTGAGCGATGGCCAAAGGAAGTGCGAACCACCGTGTCAATTGCAAAGCCGGATCGCAGCCTGACCTCTGCGCGAGCGGACCGGCTCTCCCCTTGGTCGCTCAACATCGTACTTTGATGAACTTCTACCTCGGTTTGCAACCGGGTGCAACAGATTTGGAGCGCTCTGTGCAAAAATCCCCCGAGGGCTTACAAGGATCCTGCCGCTCGCCCTAAATCAGAAAAGTGAGACAACATTTGAGCGAATATACAACTGTTAGGCGCTCGCCTTTGCCAGCGGCCAGAGATGACTTAAAACACGAGCTGGTACGGTCCGCGCCGACGTCGCGCGACGTCGCGCGCATTGCGGGGGTTTCGCATTCAGCCGTTTCCCGCGCCTTCACCGAAGGCGCATCCATCTCTCCGCGCATGCGCGCCAAGGTTATCGAAGCCGCCAATGCACTCGGTTATCGACCGAATCTTCTGGCGCGTTCGCTAACCACAGGGCGTTCAAAGCTTATCGGCGTCGCCGCGGCAAATCTTGAAAACAACTTCGTGTCCCACGCGCTGGAGTTACTTTGCGCCCGACTTACCGATGCCGGCTACCAGCTCTTGGTGCACACCGCTTATCGCGACAGCGACGTCAAGGAAAGCCAGCTCGAGGAATTGCTTCGATATAAGCTTCACGGCATGGTTTTGTTGACTATGCGCCTGCCAGATAAGCTTGCGGAGTGTTGCACACGCGAGGGAGTGCCTATCGTCTACTTCAACCGTCCGGTGAGCCCGACAGGATTGGGCTTCAGCGTTCAGGCACCGAATGAAGAGGGCGGACGGCAGATCGCCCGTTTTCTGGTTGAAGGCGGATTTCGGCGGCTTGCCTTCATGGCCGGCCATCCGGACGCTTACTCCAGTCGGCAGCGTGAAGCTGGTTTCACCGATGAGTTGGCGCGACTTGGCGCGTCGCCGCCGATTCGCGAAATCGGCGACTTTGTGGTTGCAACGGCTATGACCGCGGCCAGGCGGCTGCTTGCAAGACCCGACCGCTGCGACGCAATTTTCTGTGCGAACGATCAGATGGCGCTGGCGTCGATAGCCGTAGCCCAGAGCGAGTTTGGTCTGAAGGTCGGCAAGGACTTGGCCGTGGTCGGCTTCGGCGATGTTCCGATGGCAAGTTGGCCGAACTATGCGCTGACGACGTACGCAATGCCCCTGGCCGCGATGGCCGACGAAGCGGTCGCTTTCCTGCTGAATGAGCGCTCGCCTGTGTCCGAGCGTCGTCAGGTCATCTTGCCCGGCAAACTGATCGTTCGAGAAAGCGCTCCCGCCCGGCGCGACGTGCGCTAAGTCGGAAGCAAGCAGTTGGCTGATGTACATCGGCGGGGCCATCGGTACATATGCGCCGTGGCGGTCTTCGATCGCTACAACAGAGCCAGTTGGATGAGTTTCAGCGATCACGTCGCCGCGGTTCTCTGCATGGGATGCAACCGACCAATGATTGCGGAACACACGACGGAGTTGGCTAACTCCGTGGAGCGTTCTGAGTTTTCGAGTTCCGCAGCTCGCGCCGCAAAATTTTCCCCGTGACCGTCTTCGGCAGGTCCGGCAGGAACTCGACGATGCGCGGATATTTGTAGGCCGCCATTCGAGCCTTGCAGAACTCGACGATTTCTTCCGCGCTTGCAGTGGTTCCGGACTTCAGGCTGAGAACGGCCTTCACCGTTTCGCCGCGGTACTGATCCATCGCCGCAACGACGGCAGCCTCGCGCACCGCGGGGTGCGTGTACAACACGTCTTCGACTTCGCGCGGCCACACTTTGTAGCCCGACGCATTGATCATGTCTTTCTTGCGATCCACGAGGAACAGCCAGCCCTGTTCATTCATGACCATGATGTCGCCCGTAGATAGCCAACCATCGTTAATCGACGCCTCACCAGGGCGGCTCCAGAAGCCCGGCACGACTTGCGGTCCACGCACGAGCAGTTCGCCGGATTCCTCGAGTGCCACCTCATTACCCTGTTCGTCGACCAGCTTGATGTCCGTGTTGAACACGGGGACGCCGAGCGCGAGCGCGCCTGAACGCGGGTCGACCGGCGAATCGGCGCTCATTGGCTCGACGATGACGCCCGCCGTCGACTCCGTCATGCCGAAAGCGCTCTTGATGCGCTTGCCGAATTTTTGCTCGAACTGATCCACCACGGCGGGCGCGACGGGCGCGCCGCCCGACGCCACGCAGATGAAGCTCGCAAAACTATCGGACCGCACCTGCGGATGATTCATGATCGCGATCAACGCCGTGATGGCGCAGACCGTGAATTCGGGACGGTGCTCGTGAATCGCATCGAGCACGATGCCCGGATCGAAACGGTAAACCAGTATCACCGGCCCCGCGATGGTCTGCGCCCCGATGATGTGTCCGACGAGCCCGGTAATGTGGAACAGCGGAGCGACGCCCAAGATGCCGGCGTAGGCAGGCAAACCGAACCAATCCCGGAACACCTGCGCACCGAAAGCGATATTGCCGTGGGTATTCGTCGCGCCTTTCGGAACGCCGGTCGTTCCCGAGGTATAGACGATCGTGGCGATATCGCCGGCTGCAGGTTCGAACTGCGGCGGTCGACGGTCCCCATGGCGCTGGATCAACTCCAGGAAGTCGAGCGTTCCTTCGTGGCGTACGCGCTTGATCTGCGCGAACAAGCGCGGATCGGCCCGGGTTTGAAAATCCAGTCCGGAGGTCGTGATGACGGTCGGCACCGGATGGCTCGCGAGCACGGCTTTCAGCACCTCGACATAGGCGTGCTCGTGAGCGACGATGACTTTGGGCTGGCTGTCACCGATGAGCACGCTCATCTCGCGTTCGCGATTCATCGGATTCATCGTGACGGCGATCGCGCCTATCTTCCACGCGGCTACCATGCCAATGATGAATTGCGGCACGTTCTGCAGATAAAGGCCGACCCGATCGCCGTGCTGTACGCCACGCTCCAACAGCGCACAAGCAAACGCGTCGGTGAGCCGATCGAGCTCCGCGTAACTGATCTGCGCGTCGAAGTATTTGATGGCGGGCTTCTGGGCAGCACGCGCCACGGCGCTGCGGAATATCGCGAGCGCCGACGGAAATTCCACAACCAGGTCGCGCTGCGACTTGCGATCGTAAAGCTTGAGCCATGGACGCGATGCGTAAATACTCATCTCATTACCTCCCCCAATCATTATGGCAGCCGCCAGGGTTGGGCGAGCTGCGTTATGGACACAAGTATCCGGTTGATCTTCCCCGAATTCGCCAGACTCGGCAATGTCTGCAGATTTGCGGTGGGGACTGTGTGCGCCAGCTGGCGAAACACTTACACTAACCCGCGCGAGCGGAGCGTCGCAGAGAGACCTCAAATGTCAGAAACTTTGCTGATCGAAGAACAGGGCCACGTGCTGCGCGCGACGCTGAACCGGCCCGACAAGCTCAATGCACTCAATCGGGAACTGATCGATGCACTGCGCGAGCTGTTTCTGTCGCTTTATTGGCGGCGGGACATCCGGGTCGTGATTCTCTGCGGCGCGGGCCGTGCCTTCAGTGCGGGCTTGGACCTCGACCACGGCAAGACCGCGACGCGGGATTTGACCGCGTCACAGGGATTGCTTGAGCAACGCAAACTGAGCGAAATCGTCATCGCAATGCGCCGCTGTCCACAGCCCATCGTTGCGCTCGTCGACGGTCCCGCGAGCGGCGCGGGCTTTGCGCTCGCATTGGCTTCCGATATCCGCCTGGCCACCCCGCGCACCAGGATGAATGCTGCCTTCATCCGGCTGGGCGTTTCGGGCTGCGACGTCGGCGTCAGCTATTTCCTGCCGCGAATGGTAGGCAGCGCGGTCGCGGCGGAATATCTCTTCACAGGGCGTTTCATCGACGCGGAAAAGGCACGCGCGTTACACCTCGTCAGCGACGTCGTCGCCACGGATGACATCCGCGCGGCGGGCGATGCCATCGTAGATGAATTGTCGAAGGCCACTCCGTTATCGCTGCGGTTGACCAAAGATGCGCTCAATCATTCGATCAATGCGACCAGCCTGGACGCAGTGATCGCCATGGAAGATCGCAACCAGGTGCTCGGCTTCCGTGACGACAACTTTCAGGAAGGTATCGCCGCCTTCATGGAAAAGCGCGCGCCTCGCTATGCGGATGACTGAGCTGCAGGTCGATTGCGGACCGGCAAGCGGGCACGTCTTCCACCAGCTCAGATCTCGCGCAGACCGCCCCGAGCAATTTTAATCGGCGCACGCCTCAGCCCGTTCCGATGACTCCAACGTGGGTGACATGACTGGCTGCGAAGATGCGAAATCGGGATACGGTCGAAAACGCATCAACACGGTGGCGGTCAGCATGATGAGAATGGCAAAAACCGTCAGCGCGGCATGATAAGAGCCGGTCTCACCGAAACTGATGCCGATGATCAATGGGCCACTAGCCGTTCCGAAAACATAGCCCATGAAGATGTATGCATATAGCTCGGCAAAGCTGCGCAGACCGAAATATCGGCTGACGAGGTAGGCGACCAGATCGAGCTCGGCCCCCATCCCAAATCCGAGACACGCCGCACCCACGATCAGCAGCGGGCCACTCGTCGCATTGACCAGTATGAGTATCCCCACACTTGCGGTAGCAAGGACCCCCGCCATGACTCTTGGCGCGAAATATCTATCAGCAAGGTAGCCGCTACAGACCCGTCCGAAGATCATGGCGATGCCTACAACCGAGGCAATTTGTGCGGCGTTCGCCGAGAGGATGCCGCGGTCCGTCAGCAGCGGTATGAGATGCACCGTCGTGCCGAGGATGCTCGCGGAGCTCACGAATATCACGAGGAACAGAAACCGGAATTCCAGACGCTTGAAAGCCTCGCGAGGCGTATATCCCGTTGCAGCGTGTTCGCTCGTCCCGCGTCCGATGTCACGGCGTGCAAGTTCCGGCTCACGGAAACCCAACGCTAGAATGGGGAACGCAATGCAAAGCGACAGCGCGGCCAAACAGAAATAAGCCTGCCGCCACCCAACCATCTCCAGAAGCCAGTGCCCGATCACGGGCACTAAAGCGGTTCCTAAGCCCGCACCGGCGAGCGTCAGCCCCAATGCAAGACCGCGGCGCGCGTCAAACCAGGCGCAAATCATGCGCGCAAACACGATCGGCCCGAAGGATGCGGTCGCGACGCCGATGCCGAAAAACCAGATATAAACGAGTGCGGCTGATCTAGGCAGCCAAGCAAGCGATGCAATCGCGGCGCAGGAAAGCCAAGCTGCCCGTAATGCAAACGCTCGGCAGCCCAGCCGATCGATCAGCTTGCCGATGAAGGGCGCCACGAGGGCGGTACCGAGCACGCTACAGCTATAGGCGAACGAGAGATTGGCGCGCGTCAGGCCTAAATCCGTCGCGATCGAATCGAGAAAGACACCGAAGGTGTAGCCCAACAGCGGTCCAGGACCGACCACCATTGCGAGCATCGAAACGAGAACGACCCACCAGCGGTTATATGCCGTTGCTATTCTCACGCGCCGATTCCCCGCGCTGTGTTTCCAGTCGGACATGCACACCACCGGTCAGGTGTTCTTACCGCGGGCATCGAGGCCGAATCAGAATGTCGCCGAAGAATGCGCGAAGTCGTTCGAGAGCGCGCGTCGTTTCAGGCAGGAAGTCGAACAGCATGAACGAATGGACGGTATCGGGTACTACATCGAGGGTGACTTCGACTCCTTCTTTTCGCGCGGCAATAGCGAACCGGGTCGCATCGTCGCGCAGCGCCTCACTCTCGGCGACCTGCAATAGAACGGGAGGCAAGCCAAAGAGTTTGGCGAATAGCGGCGAAATATCGGACCTCGCAGGATCCGTGTGTTCGGGAATGTAAGAAGCGGAGAGCTGCGTCAATACACCGCGATTGAACCAAGGATCTCGACCAGAATTGCGATCGATACTGAGCGCCGTGAGCGACAAATCCAGCAAGGGCGATAGCAGGTGCAGTCCCGCCGGTAGCGCTTCGCCTGCATCCCGCAGCTTGATCGCCAAGCCCAGCGCGATTCCGCCGCCGGCGCAATTGCCGCTTACTAGGACGTTTTCCGCAGGATACCGATCGATCAACCATCGATAGGCGATCAGGGCATCTTCAGGCCCGCTCGGCCATGGATGCTCGGGAGCCAGTCGATAGTCTGGAATCAGCGCCCATCCGCCGACGGCATTGGCAATCTTCTCTGCCAGCGCAAGTGCGCTGGCCGCAGAGCCCATCGTGTAACCACCGCCGTGCAAAAAGAGCACGGCCGGACCCGATCCGTCACCGAGCTTCAGCGCCTTGATACCGTTGCAATCGACGCGCGCAACCGTCGCCTGTGCCGATGGCGAAGCCATCGCGCTCATGAAACGCTCGTAAGCCGCGCGTTCGCCATGCCACCCGGCGGTACGATCGTCGGGCGTGATCGCCCCCTTGAGTTTCTCGAACGCTGCAAGCGCCTCGGCGCGCCGGGGCATGTGCTGCTCTATCCCGCTCGCGGCGATCTCCTCCTGCAGGCTCATGCCTGCGACGGCGACTGGATCATATTTGGTCAGCCATCCGAACGTAATATCCCCGGTCGGATCCAATCTTCCGAGCGTGCGCAGACGACGATGTTGCAGCTCGTGCGTGCGCCGTGCCTGATCTTCCGAGCTTTGGCGGGAGCTCTCCATTTGCTGTTTCATCATGGCGCGTGCGACGAGATTCATGGCAGCGGTACGCGGCGTGCGGCGCACTTCGTATTCGCGCAGCGCTGCGACGAGCCCCGATCGTCCATGCCGACGCAAGGTACGCGCCAGCATCACCGCGTCCTCCATCGCCATGCCCGAGCCTTGCCCCACGGTAGGCGGAGAAGGGTGCGCCGCATCGCCGAGCAGGGTCACCGCGCCACGGCCCCACGTCGACAAAGGTTCACGATAGAAAAGACCCGTCATCGTCACGGAGAGAGCATGCTTTGCAATGGCCTGGAATGCATCCGTGACTGGCTCACACGCACCAGGAAACGCAGCGGCGAGATTTTCCGCCACACCGGCCGCGTCCCACGACTCCTCCTGAACCTTGTCCGCCGGCACGAATGCGCCCATATAGATCAAGTCTCTGCCGATCGGATACCAGGAGACCGCCCTGTTGAATCCGCTCCAAATGGTGAACCCGCGTATCGGGCGGTGGCGCATTGCGGATATCGGAAATACCGTTCGCCAGCCGATGTAGTTCATGAACTGCGGCGCGGTATCGCCAAACAGCGCTGCACGGATGCGCGATTTCAAGCCGTCCGCGCCGATCAGCAAGTCGCCTTCGATCTCCTCCCCGTTCTCGAGGCCGACGTGTACGCCTTTGGGATGTTCCGCGAAGCTCACGACACGTCTGTTGAGACGAATGCACTTGGACGGCAACGTGTCGATCAACGCACCCATCAGCACCGCACGGTGCATTGCATAGCAGTAATCGCCGACCCGAGCGGCCAACCCCGATCCGAACAGTTGGCGTTGTGCGATCCGCTGGCCGGTATGCAGGTCTGCATAGATCTCCTCTTCCGAGACGACCGCGTTCGCGCGAACTCGATCGCCTGCGCCCAGGTAATCCAGTACCTTCAAACCGTTCGGATAAACATGAATACCTGCGCCTATCGGAGTGATGGCTCGCGCTTGTTCCAAGACGACGGGCTCGAAGCCCTCTTTACGCAGCGCGATCGCAGCGGCGATCCCGCCGATTCCACCCCCGACAATAATTGCACGCATGATGCGGTGGCACCCTTCCGGTTATGCAATGTCCGTGAGAGAACCGACATCCTTGGTGAAGTCGACCCCCGCTTTTCGCATGACCTCGCGGAAATCAGCACTCAGCATCGTCATCATATGGGAAGCAGAAACGACGTCCTTGGCTTCGATGTCGTCAACCATTCGATGCTGCCTCTTGATTATTCTGTTTATCAGCTCGTCGTCCTCTGAATCGAAATCGTTTATCGGGAAGGCGAGCTGTCGCAACGGTCCTCGCAAGATAAGCAGGGCGGGGTTACGACTCATTAGTTCGATTTTTTCGTCAAACTTCGTGAGCCCTCGCGAAAATTCAGCAGAGCCAATCCGCGATTTTTCTTGCTCTTTAAGAATGTCGCGAAGCTCTTTCAAGTCCTGCGCAGTCGCACGCTCGGTCGCCGCCGCAATGATGGCCGGCGCCAATGCCAGAATGGCCTCGTGCACATCCTGCAAAGTCGTTCCATGCCGTACCAGCGCGCGCCGCACCTCTCGGTGCAGTTCTTCATCGGTGGGCTGGCTGACGACGATGATCCGAAGACTTGCACGCCGGACGAAGCCGGCAAGCTGCAGAATGCGCAACGCGTCTCTAATGGTGGTGCGACTGACTTTGGCCTCGTTCGCCAACGCATCTTCGCTCGGCAGGCGCTGTCCCTGCGCCAATTCACCGGAAAGAATGCGCCGCCGGATATCGGCGGCTACTTCGTTCGCTTTGGAGCCCGCAATCGCCAACGGCGGTTCGAGCCGAGCGGAGGCGCGACGTTGCTTTTTCTTCGGACTTGCGTTCATTCAATGCCCTGAAATTTCCAAACAACCAATCTCAGTAACGAACTCCGAAGCTCACACCGAACGTTCGCGGAGCGCCAGGCGAGGCGACATCAGCGGTGGTCGTGGAGCTGCCGAAGATTAGATATTCCTTGTCCAGCAAATTCTTCGCCCACAGTGAAACGTTGTAACGCTGATCCGGTGCGGTCCATGTCAGTGTGCTGTTGACGATCGTATAGGCGTCTTGCCGCAAGCGATTGACGATATCGAAATAGCTGGTGCTCAAGTAGTTGGCGTTGACGGTAATGCCCAGATCGCCATAGCCGACGGGCGCAACATATTCGACGCTTCCCACCAAGCTGAGCTCGGCGGATTTTGGCAGATAGTTACCGGAAACATCCCCGTTGAACTGACAGTTCGTCGTTGCGGTGCTGGCAACCCCTGGCGTACAGGGCTGGAACGGAGCGCCGCTCGGGTTCGGTATGGTAATCACCGCACCGGGAAAGCTCGAATAGGTGCGCTTCCAAAGCCATTCCGCCCCGGTCGTCACCGTCAAACCGCGCATTGGCGAGAGTGTCAGCTCCAAGTCCAAGCCCTGTACATCGGCCGCTGCTGCATTGATCGTTGCCGTGGAGGTACCTTGGAAGATGACCACCTGAATATCCGAATAGTCGTATGCGAATACCGACGCATTGAGTCGAACGCGCCGATCGAACAGATCCGACTTCAGCCCGATTTCGTACGCATCGAGAATTTCCGGGCCAACCGGAGGCACGCCGAACGTGGTCAGGCCGTAGAAGCCCGATTTGTATCCGCGGTTGTAAGAGACATATCCCATGACCTCGTCGCTGAAGCGATGATTCAATGCGAGGCGCCAGGTGGGTTCTGCGAAATCCGCCTCGCGCTTCTGCGCGGGTATGCTGGGCGCAGTGATTCCCACACGATAGCCTTCCGCCTCCAAGTAGTCCTTCGTATAGCGCGCGCCGAGCGTGACCGTCGTGCGCTCCAAGATCGGGAAATCCACCTGCCCGAAGCCGGCGATCGAACGCGTATTCTGGTTTTGGTGAATGCTGAACACGTTGACGGCCGTCAATGGGTCGTATCCGGCGTCGCGATCCATATAGAACACGCCTGCGATCCAATTCACTGCGCCGTCGCCATTCGATTGCAACTGGAGTTCTTGGCTGAACTGACTGAACTCCTGATAGCCAAAAAAATCGGCGGCCCTCGATGCCGTGAAATCCTGTTCCGTATTCACCTTCGCAACCGTCTCACCGTAGGCGCTGATGCTGACGAGCTTGGCCCATGAAAATTCGTGTTGGATATTCAGACTGGTATTCCAGCTATCGGTCTTGCCAAGCGGCGGTAGGCTGCGCTGCGTATCATAGTACCCGCCGGAGAAGGTTGTGCCGTTCAACAACAGAGAGCCGGGATACGGCGTCACGCTGCCGCCGATGTCGGACTCGAGCTCGGAATAATCAGCGGCGAGCGTAATGTTCGTCTGGTCCAGATCGAGCAGCCATTTTGTGCGTGCCGCCCTGCTGCTGCGAAACAGCATATCCTGGCCGCTAACCAATTCCTTGCCCCAGCCTTCTCCCTGATCGGAGTAATACACAGCGAGATCGGCCGCCAGATTATCCGTGAGGCCACCCGTGATGTATCCCTCCGCCATTGTCGTATCGAAGTTTCCGTAGCCGACGCTCGCACTACCGCCGAGAGTCTGAGAGGGCTTCTTGGTAATGACGTTGATGAGACCGCCGGTGCTGTTGCGACCGAAGAGCGTGCCCTGCGGTCCGCGCAGCACCTCGATTCGCTCGATGTTGGCGAAGCTGAAGAGCGCTCCCGGCGCAGCGCCGTAGTAAACGCTGTCGACATAGGTCGGAATGTGGGACTCATTCTGAGGACCCGCAACGACCGAGCCGATGCCGCGCAGCGTGGCAAGCGGCGATGAGAGGTTCTCCGAATAGACGAAACCTGGAACGACCGCTTGTAACTCATAGGTTGCATCGACGGCCGCAGTCTTCAGGCTATCCGCGCTGATGGCCGTGACTGCAACAGGCACGGTTTGCATATTGGCTGCACGGCGCTCGGCCGTGACGATGATTTCCTCCAGTCCGTCGTGTGAGTTCGAATCCCGCGACGCTGCGTTCTGCGACCAAACGACGCAGGGCGTCGTGAGGAGCAGGGCTGCAGACCCGGCTCGAAAAAAGCTTCCGATCTCTGGAGGCAGCGACATCTTCATACATCCCCCTCTTACCGCGGATATGCGGCAATTAATTATTTTGGTATGTCTATAATTATCAGATATACAAATATAGTCAACAATATAATGTTTTGGTAATACCAATTTCGAGAAACTTAATTAAAATTAGCTTCTGGATTGCAATCGCCAGTTGAATTTATAGTATTACCAAAATATGGAGTATTTCTATATTTTTGTTAATTTTCTCAGTTTTAGTATTCTCTTGAACAATCAGATAAGGAGAAGGCGCATGCGGATCATCGTGGCCGGAGGAGGCATCGGGGGAGCCGCTGCTGCTCTCGCTTTGCAGCGAGCGGGTGTCGAGGTCCTTTTGTTGGAGCAAGCCTCAGAGCTGCGGGAGATAGGTGCCGGCGTCGCGGTGGCCGCAAACGCGATGAAGGTTCTGGACTATCTCGGCGTATCTGAAGACGTACGGAAAGTTGCAATCAAGAACGAAGAAGCCACTTTGTTCGACATGCAAAGCGGCGAGCGACTCTTCACTTCGAGCGATGCGCTCAAGACCGAAGTCCGTTACACAGCCCACCGCGCGGATCTTCACGAGGCACTGATCAAACCCCTCGATACGCGCAACATTCGACTGAGCAGTCGAGTGGTGTCTTTCGCTGAAGAGGCCGATCGCGTCCGCGTTGTGCTCGAGGGCGGCGAAACGATCGAAGCCGATGCCCTCATCGGCGCGGATGGGCTGAAGTCCACGATTCGCACGCAGCTATTCGGCTATCAAGAGCCTCACTTCACGGGCCTGGTCGGTTGGCGGGTGCTCATCCCCATCGAGGACGCGCGCACTATCGAAATCAAGCCTCGCGCTTCGATATGGATGGGCTCCGGCCGGCACATCGGCTTTTATCCAATCCGCAAGGATCTATTGAATTTGTTTGCTTGGGTGCCTGCTGCCGAAGTGCATCGCGAGTCATGGATGCTCTCCGGCGACATTGCCGACCTCCACGCCGCGCTTGCCGGATGTTGTCCGCAGCTCCAGGCCGTTCTCGATTGCGTCAAGAGCGCCATGCTGACGCCGCTCTATATCCGTGAGCCGCTCAAGACCTGGAGCTCGCGCCGTGTGACCTTGCTCGGCGATGCCGCTCATCCCGCGACCACCGCGGCCGGACAGGGCGCAGCCATGGCTTTGGAAGACGGCGTCACGATTGCATTTTGTTTGGCCAAACACGGCGCCGCGGGCGTCGTCGATGCCATCAAGGAATATGAGCTGCGTCGCGTGCCGCGCGCCACGCAGATGCAGGCGCTCGCTCTGAGCAATCTCAAATTCATGAACGAGCCTGACCCTGTGCAGCGTTCTGCACGCAATGGCTATTTCGCGGGATTGGAACGCCTCGATCCGGCGGGGATTGCCAGTTTCGACAGCATATCCCGCTACGATCCGATCGCTGCGTTGGCGCAACGCGGTGAAGTCGTAGCGGCCTCGGCGGGGCGACTGACACCAGTAGTTTCGCGGCCGGAGGCAAGGCGCGCGTTCGATCTTTGGGCGAGTGCGATAGGTTTTTCCGACCGGGCCGGATTGTGGGTAGGACAGCGCGCAGGTTTTGAGCGCTTCACGACAGGTACGTTTGTCATGCCTGGCGGCGTGCGAAAAGAGCCGGTCATTTGCAACGGTGTCGCAGCGCTTCGAATTGGCGATGGAGCTGGCCCGGTCCTGCTGCATCTGCATGGAGGCGGCTACACCATGGGGTCCGCACAAGGTTCTGCCGCATTGGCCGCGCGATTGGCCGATGCCGTAGGCGGATCGACGCTAGTTCCCGACTATCGGCTTGCGCCCGAGCATCCCTATCCCGCCGCGCCGGAGGATGCGATGCGTACCTATCTCTGGCTTCTTGAGCAGCAAGGCGGTGACGCCAGCCGGATTGTCGTGACAGGAGAATGTTCCGGAGGTGGACTAGCGCTGAGCCTGATGATTTCGCTGCGCGATGCCGGCATGGCATTGCCCGCCGCTCTCTATCTGTGTTCGCCATTCTGTGACCTGACCTTGAGCGGTGAGAGCATCGCTCGCAGTCCAGGTCATGATCCGTGGTTCAATCGCCCCATTCTTACGCAGCTTGCTGCTTCATACATTCAGAAAGCAGATCCTGAGCTGCCGTTGATATCGCCTCTGCGGGGTGACCTTTCCGGTCTTCCACGACTGCTTATTCATGCGGCCGAGGGCGAAGCGCTTCGCGACGATGCAGTTCGCTTAGCCGAGGCGGCGCATGCGGCTGGAGTCGAAACGAAGCTGAATGTGGTAGCCGATACCGTGCATTCGTTCATCCTGTTCGACTTCTTGCCGGAGACAACGGCAGCACTCGACGAATTCAGAAAATTCGTCGCAAAGTAGCTGTTGCACGAGCATTCCGATCAGGTTCCATCGACAGCGCAGTCGAACGGATCGCTGCCGCGATAGTTCGAAGTCGTCTGCCCCGGACCTTTGCCAGCCCACTCATGCGTCGAACTCAGCCCCGAGAGTTCCGAGCCGCCCAAAGCGACCCTCGATGCGCCGGGTGCCTGCCGGCAAGGGATGAGGCGGCAGGATGGAGCCGGTCATGACCACCATGCCCGGTTCCAACGCGAGACCATGAGCGCCGATGGTATTCGCAATTTCCGCCAGCACCACGAACGGATCACCACCCGAATTGCCTGCAACACCGCTCGCTACGCGCTTGCCGTCGACGAATAGCTCCACCGGTTCCTGCACCAGATCCAGCTCCGCCGAGCCACGGTGCTGACTGAATACAATCGACGAGCCAAAGTTGTGAATGGCGACCATGTGTTGGCCCGAACGCTTCGCCAAATGCGGATACAGCGGCACAATTTCAAAAGCGGCGTGTACGGAAGCCACGGCCTGCCGTGCATCTACTGCGGTAAGCGCGGTGCCGCTCAGGCGGCGCGCCATGCGCATGCCGATCTCACACTCGACTCCATAAGGGACAGCCGCTTTCGGGAATGGCACCGGAGCGTGGTGCCAGTTGCGCAATTGCAATGTGCCCATGTAGGGCTTCGGCATATCCGGCGGACCGAAGCGCTTGGCACCCTCGGAGGTCAGCGAAGCCTGGTAGCCGATGATGGGGCCGTTGGCGCCTGCCTGTCGCACCTTGGACTCGAATTGCGCTCGGTAGGCTTGGGGGTAGGTCAAGCCGGGAGCGACATCGAGAATATCGCTCTCACCCTCCAGGCTGCGGGCGCTGGCAAGGTAATCAACCACATCGGCCGGTACGGCATTCATTGAAGACTCAGTTCGATTATTCATGCCACCTCCACGCTATTTCAACCAGCGATTCGGATCTCGCGCAAATCGCCGCGAGCGATTTTCACCAGCGCAAGTACCGATAAAAACACCACGGTGTAAGTGGCGCAAAGAAAAGCGGCCTCGTGTATGTGCGAGACCTGCCAGCTCACGCCGGCCTCATCGACGACCGAGCCGCCAGCTCCCGCTATGAACGTAGCGACGACATGCAATCCCAAGCTGGCATAACCGAGAACCGGTAATACGAAGAAGCTCCGCGCGGGCGCGGGGCGCACGGCGGCCGGGCGTCGGGCGAGATAAAAAGCAAAGAGCTGGTAGAACGTCCAGGTCGTCAACGTCCAGCCGAGATAATTCGTATAAGGCACGCCGTAGAAACCGCCGCCATCGTGCCAGATCCAAACGTGAGCGATCGTGGATGTACTCCCATCGATCGACAGGTCGATCACGGTCATCAAGACGGCCGCGACGAGGGGCAATGCAAAGAGATTGATACGTCGTTGCAACTGGGCATCGGCGCCATCCAACAAGACCGAGGCGACCTGCCAGCTACTGTAACCCATGGCGAAATAGAAAGGCCCGACGTTCAACGGGACATTGAACAGCTTGGGGCCGTCGGTGTAGTGATAATTGCCGAACGGAAAGCCCATCAAGATGCTCGCATTCTCATAGATGTTGCTCACGACGAGGCAAATCGCGATGAATACGAGCAGGTTGACTACTCCGTAGCGAAGCGTGCCGTGAATCAATCCAAACAGGATGAGAACTCCGAAAGTCGGGACCATCAAATCTGTCGCTACCACGACACGGGCGAGAGCCGCTGCGACAGCCACCAAAGCGAGCGCCCATAGAACGGTTGCCCACCCATTTTTGCCGGTCGACTGAATGGCAATCGCGGTCATGTGTATCTCCTTTGCATTGTTGAATTACCAGGAAGCGCGCCGGAACACAGGAGCGACAATTCTCTGGACGTGCATCAGCTCCCCCGCAAATCGCCGCGAGCGATTTTCAGCAGCGCAAGTACCGATAAAAACACCACGGTGTAAGTGGCGCAAAGAAAAGCGGCCTCCTGTATGTGCGAGATCTGCCAGCTCGCGCCGGCCTGATCGACGACCGAGCCGTCAACTGCCGTTGTGAACGCGGAGACGACGGTGTTCAATCCCAAGCTGGCATAAGCAAGGACAGGAAGTACGAAGAAATTCCGCGTGGGTGCGGGACGAACGGCGGCCGGGCGCCGGGCGAGATAAAAAGCGAAGAGCTGATAGAACGTCCAGGTCGTCAGCGTCCAGCCGAGATAATTCGTGTAAGGCACGCCGTAGAAACCCCCGCCGTCGTGCCAGATCCAAAAATGACCGATCGTGGATGCAACCGCGTCCGTCGACAGGTCGAACACGGTCATTACAACAGACGCCACCGCTGGCAGTGCGAAGAGATTGATGCGTCGTTGCAACCGGGCATCGGCGCCATCCAGCAAAATCGAGGCGACCTGCCAGCTGCTGTAACCTATGGCGAAATAATATGTGCCGATCATCAGCGGGACATTGAACAATTTTCCGCCGCCACTGTAGTGATACCAGCCGAACGGAAAGCCGGTCAGGATGCTGACGTTCTCATAGATGTTGCTCACGACCAGGCAAATCGCGATGAATACAAGCAGATTGCGCAGCCCGTAGCGCAGAGAGCCGTGCACCAATGCGAATAGAATCAGGAATACGAAGACGGGCATCACGCCCAAATTCGGAGCTACAAACGGCGTAATGAGCGCGGTCGCAACGGCTGCAATCGCGAGCAATACTACGAAGAGCCCTGCATTTGCCTGGGTTGGCTGCGCAACGGTGGTACTCATTGAAGTCTCCTTCATCAAGCTGTCAAGAACATTAAGTCTCAAGAAAAATCGCGCTCGGACCACCATGGAAAGCAGTCCGGTAAATCTGTCGGAACCCGCCCGCTGAAATTGGCCGGCCGCTTTTCCAGGAATGAGGCGACACCTTCGCGCGAGTCTGCATGCACACCTCGCGCGACAATGAGCCGACTTTCGATGCGATGCGCCTCCATCGGGTGATCCAACGTCAGGCCGCGCCACATCAGTTGCCGCGTAAGCACGGCCGATACCGGGGAAACATGATTGACGATCTCCGCGGCGATCGCGCGGGCCGCCGGCAGCAGTTCATCGGGCTCATGGACGGACCGTACCAGGCCAGCCGCTTGAGCTTCTTGAGCGGAAACGAGCGCGCCGCGCAACGTCCAGTCGAGCGCTTTGCCGATGCCGACGACACGCGGCAGAAACCAACTGGATGCCGCTTCGGGCACGATGCCGCGGCGTGTGAATACAAAGCCGAAGCGTGCGTTGCTCGATGCCAGACGGAAATCCGCCGGCAGCAGCATCGTTGCGCCGACGCCAGCCGCTGCGCCGTTGACCGCGACGATCACGGGCTTCAGTGAATCGAAGATGCGCAATGACAGTTGACCGCCCAGGTCGCGAACCGGCTCATCCGCCGAGTCGCGATGCAGATCCAGCTTGCTCGCATCGAAGATGTCGGCGCGCTCCAGATCGAAGCCGCAGCAGAAGGCACGCCCGGCGCCGGTCAAAATCACGGCCCTGATGTCTTCATCCGCATCGGAACGATCGAACACCTGCATGATTTCGTCGCCCATGCGCAGGTTCAGCGCATTCAGCCGTTCCGGCCGATCCAGCGTCAGCGTCAGAACGTGATTCTCGACCTCGTAGCGAAGGGTCTCTCCTTGGAACCGGTCGCTCATGCTGATTTATCTCTGCGCTTGACGAGAATCTGCAGCATCACTTCATCGGCGCCGCCGCCAATGGAACCCAGGCGGAAGTCGCGATAAGCGCGCGCGACCGGCGACTCCCACATGTAGCCCATGCCGCCCCAGTACTGCAGACACGAGTCGGATACTTCACGGGAAAGGCGTCCCGACTTCAACTTCGCCATGGTCGCAAGACGCGTGACATCTTCGCCTGCCAGATAGGATTGCGTCGCTCTATATACAAGCGAGCGCAACAATTCGATCTCCGTTTCGAGCTCCGCCAGTCGAAACGCGACGCTTTGAAAATCCAAGGTCGTAGCGCCGAACATCTTGCGGCTGCCGGCATAGTCGCGCGTCGCCTTGATCACGCGCTCCATGGCGCGCAAATGGCTCGCCGCCCCCCACAACCGTTCCTCCTGGAACTGGATCATCTGATACGTGAAGCCCTTGCCTTCCTCGCCGATGCGATTGGCTTGCGGGACACGCACATCCTCGAAGAACACTTGCGTCGTATCGGAGGAATGCTGACCGAGCTTGTGGAATCGCGGCGCGACGGTGACGCCCGGAGAGTTCATCGGCACGCACAGCATCGATTTGTTCTTGTGCGGCGGCGCATCGGCATCGGTGTTGACCAACAGACAGATCCAATCCGCCTGGGTACCGTTCGTGGTCCACATCTTGGTGCCGTTGACGATGTAGTCGCCGCCCTGTTTGCGCGCACTGCATCGAATGCCCGCCACGTCCGATCCCGCGCCCGGCTCCGACACGCCCAAACAAGCAACGTAGTCGCCGCTGATCGACGGCACGAGGAAGTTTTTGCGCACCTCGTCGCTGCCGAACTTGGCCAACGCCGGCGTGGCCATGTCCGTCTGAACGCCGATGGCCATGGGCACGCCGCCGCACGGGATGATGCCGAGGGTCTCGGCCATCAACACACCGTAGCTGTAGTCGAGCCCGGCACCGCCGAACGCCTCGGGCTTGTTGATGCCCAGGAAGCCTGCAGAGCCGAGCTTCTTGAATAAATCCTTCGCCGGAAAGATGCCCTCCTCTTCCCATTGATCGACAAAGGGCGTGATCTCCCGGGCAATGAACTTCTCAAGCGACTCGCGCAACATCGCGTGTTCGGCGGTGAAGAGCATGTTGATCTCCGTTGGGTTCGACTGCGACCGATGCAACTTCAGAGCGCGACCTGGCGGGCACGGTCCGCTAAGTCACGCAACAAGGTCGCCGGCACTGGAATCGGGTGATCGAGCAGAATTTGCGCATACGCCTTGCCCTGCGGATCGTTGCGCAGCGAGGCGATACCGCCGCCGCCGAGCACGTCGTGCAACAAGAAGTTGAGCGCGTGGATGCCCGGCACTGCAAAGCGCTCGACCGGGCCTTGCAGGTAATGAGCGAACACTTGGGATACCGCATCGGTGGTCAGCGCTGCGCGGATGTAGGGAAGATATTCCGGCCGCCGCGCAATCACGCCGATGTTGGCGTGGTTGCCTTTGTCGCCGCTGCGCGCCCACGCGAGCCGCACGAGCGGCACGGACTGCGGTAGCGCATCTCCGAATGGCGCTGGTTCGCTGGCTTCTGAGGGTAACGCGGCTTCGTCGCCGTTGGCAGCAGCGCAGGGATTCCGCAGAACCGTCTGCTCTCCGGCGACGACGATGGTCACCGTGACCTCGTCCTTCGGCACGAGGATGGAGAAGAGCCGCACGACCGGCATCACCTTCGGACGATTGCCGCCCATGCCGGTAAAACCCGGCGCCATCGATGTGCCTGCCGAAGTGAACTCGCGCACCAGCAGCTCCAACGCCTTGGGATCTGGATGCTTCGCGGCGATTTTCAGCATGACCTCGCGACTCGCGCGCCCGCGTGAGGCCGCGCCATAAGTGACTTCGGAGCCGATGGCCTCGAAGCTCCATTCCGTGAACGGCGCCAGTCCCTGTTGCTTGAACAGGCCCTCGCATCGTCTGTAGACGGCGTCCGCCACCTTCTGCGCTTTGCGAGCCGCATCGATGCCGGCGATCATGTAGTAGGCACCGACGCGAAAGCCGTCCTGTGCCGTCGCGGATGCCTTGTAGAAGCGAGTCGGCCGGCGCCCCCGCGCATTGGATACGCGAACCAGGCCGGGCGCAGTCGCGACGATTTGAACTTGCGAAAAATCGCACGTGACATCGGGCAGAAGGTAGGCGCGCGGATCGCCGATCTCGTAGAGCATCTGTTCGGCCACCGTGCCCACCGATACCAGCCCGCCCGACGAGCGGGGCTTCGACACCGTGAAGCTGCCATCCGGCGACACTTCGACGATCGGATAGCCGATGTCGGCCCAATCGCCGGTTTGCTCCCAGTCGGTGTGAATACCACCCGTCGCCTGCGCGCCGCACTCGATGATGTGGCCTGCGAGCGAACCGCCCGCGAGCCGATCCAACTCATCACGCGACCAGTTGAATTCATGAAGGCAGGCGCCCAGGACGACCGCGCTGTCGACGCATCGACCGGTAATGACGATATCCGCGCCCTTGGCTAATGCTGCCGCGATCGGCTCGGCGCCCAGATAGGCGTTCAAACTGAGCAGCTTTTCCGGCAGCGGTTGCTGCGAAAACATGTCGCGCATGCGCTCGCCACGCCAGCTCGGGGCCTGCTCGATCAAATCGTCGCCGAGCACCACGCCCACTTTCAGCGTCAACCCCGCCGCCGCAACGACACGTTCGACCGCCGCGGCACAGGCGAGCGGATTGACTCCGCCCGCGTTGGCAATGATCCGAATGCCGCGCTCCGCGATCACCTTTGCGTGACGCGCGATCACATCGACGAAATCGTTTGCATATCCCGCGGCGGGATCACGCGCGCGCGCCCGCGCCATGATCGACATCGTGACCTCGGCCAGGTAATCGAACACGATGTAGTCGAGCGGCTCGCGCAGCAACTGAGGTACTGCAATGGTGCTGTCGCCCCAGAAGCCGGAAGCACCGCCGATGCGAATCGCAGATTTCATGCGGCGACCTCGGCCGAGATGATCAAGAGCACATCGCGGCTTGCGACTTGCGTGCCCTTTGCGACCGCTACAGTGCCGACGACACCCTCCAAAGGCGCCACGATCTGGTGCTCCATCTTCATCGCTTCTAAGACGAGCAACAGCTGACCTCGCGTGACGCGCTCGCCTTCAGCGACACCGACCCACGTCACCATGCCGTTCATCGGTGCGCGCAGCGAGCCATGAGTTCCGCGTTCCTCTGCGACTTCCGGCGGCGCGAGCGTGCGATCTTCGTAACGCCACGTCGCACCTTCTGCATCGATCTCGATGATTCGTATCGCGCCGTCGACGTATAGATGGGTAGCAAGCGTCAATACATGGTCGTCAATGAGAACGCGGATGAGCTGTGAGTGACGGTCCAGGATTCGCAGCGAAAGTTTGTCGTCACCCGAACTCAACTGCCAACTCGCGCCATCGCGCGCGGCCAGCCAGGTGGCATCTCCGCTTGCGCTACGAAGTTTGATCGGATGTGCAGACCACTGATTGGATCTCCATCCCTCGTGTCCGCTTTCGGCGAGGAGTGCAGCCGCCAGCGGCGCGGCCCAGTTCGGTGCCTCGCGTTGGCGGAATCCGGAGGCGAAATGACGACCGATGAAGGCGGTCGTCGCCGTCCCCGCGACGAAGTCTGAGTGACGCAATGCAGCCGCAAGAAAGGCGCGATTGGTGGTGACGCCGAAGATGCGTGTGTCTTCGATCGCGCGCAGCAGCCGGCGCCGCGCTTCCTGGCGATCGGAGCCCCATGCGATGACCTTTGCGATCATCGGATCATAAAACGCGCTGATCGTGCTCCCGGCCCGCAATCCGTGATCGACTCGAACGCCCGCGCCTTGCGCAGGCTCCCAGACAAGCACGTCGCCGGTCTGCGGCAGAAAATCGTGGGCCGGGTCCTCTGCATACAACCGCGCTTCGATTGCATGACCGCTCAGCGTCACTTGTTCCTGTCGCAAGGGCAGCGACTTGCCTTCGGCAACATCCAACTGCAACGCGACCAGGTCGAGGCC
>JAIBJL010000478.1 GCA_020029545.1 Gammaproteobacteria bacterium | reverse complement strand
TTCGTGGCCGCACTTCGAGCACACATGCGTGCTCATGTTCTCGACGATGCCCAGCACCGGCACTTCGACCTTCTGGAACATGCGCAGCCCCTTGCGTGCATCCAGCAACGCAATGTCCTGCGGGGTCGTGACAATGACCGCCCCGCTGACCGGCACACGCTGCGACAAAGTGAGCTGCGTGTCGCCGGTGCCGGGGGGCATGTCGACGATCAGGTAGTCGAGATCGCCCCAGCGCGTCGTCTCCAGCAGCTGCACCAATGCCTGCGTCACCATGGGGCCGCGCCACACCATGGGCTGCTCTTCATCGATCAGAAACCCGATGGACATGACTTTGACGCCGTAGGCCGTCGGGGCGATCATGGATTTGTTGTCGGGGGCGACCGGCCGCTGGCCGCTCAACCCCATCATGCGGGGCTGGCTGGGCCCGTAGATATCCGCATCCAGCAAGCCGACGCTGGCGCCTTCATGCGCAAGGCCCAGCGCGAGGTTGGCGGCGGTCGTCGACTTGCCGACGCCGCCCTTGCCGGAGGCGACGGCAATGATGTTCCGGATGCCTTGGATGGGGCGCAGATTGCGCTGCACGGCTTGCGAGGTGACGGCCCAGCCAATGTCGAATTCGATCTGCAGCCCCGAGCTCGCAACGTACTGACGCAGGGCCGCGGCAAGCTCGGCGCCGTAGGCCTGCGCCGGAAAGCCCAAGCGGATCGCAACGCGGGCCTGTGTTCCTTGGACCGAGACTGACTCGATCGCCCCCGCGGCACCCAGGCTGATGCCCAGAAACGGCTCGATATAGGCGTCCAGAGCGCTGTGCAGCGCCGCCTCACGTTCAGTGGTCATCGGGTGTTCGCGTCAGTGAAGGTTGCGGTCAGTTTGAGCGGGATCGACGATAGCGGGTCGGTGAGGAACGCCGAACCGATACGGGAAGTGCAAGCGCCCGGCAGCGGCGCAGATTGTAGCCGATTCATCGCACCCCGCTGCGCAGCCGGCTGGCTCGTGGCCGTCGGCGCGCGGCAGAGCCAGTACGATCCGCGCCCGTCGCCTTCCCTGCAGCCATGGCATAATGCGGCACAACACTGCGCCGAAGCGACGGCTGGTCGGCGGCGCGGACAACACCTGCCGGGCCTGGACCCGGCACTGCGATGCGCAGAACCAGAGGGAGTAGCGACGTCGAGTCACGCGGTCGAACGTGCGGCAGGACGATACCGAGATCCATTGATGAGTTTTTTTGCCGACCTCCGAGCCGAGCGCCTGATCGCGGAGATCAGAAATGTAGGCGATCCGCTGCACCCCAATGCACAGAAGGCGTTCCAGAAGCTCGCCCGCATCGGCGTGGGCGCAATTCCCAAGATCATCGAAGCGATCGCCGTGGCCGACAAGAAGGAGACCGCTTCCTTCGTCGACATCCTCAGCCAGCTGATCGACACCAAGAGTTTTCCGGCGGTCGCCCAGGGCCTGGCCGATGGCAATGCGCGCACGATCGCGGCGGTGGGTTGGGCGCTGACGAACAGCCGTAACTATCCGCCGACGTTGCTGATCGATTTGCTGTCGCGCGAGGACATTTCCAAGCCCGCCGTGCTGGACATCATCGCGGCGCAGAAGGGCCGCTTCTCGGTGCGCGACCTGCTGCAGCACGCGTACAGCCAGGAGCCGAACGAAAAAGCCGCCCTGTTCCGCATCATTGCCGAACAGGCCGACGAATCGAATGTGCCGGAGCTGATCAGCCGCATCGAGGGCAAGGACTCGGTCGCGCGCATGCACATCATCAACATCCTGTCGCGCTTCAATCGTCCGGATGTCTCGGCGGCGATCCAGACGCAGCTGCGCGATCCGCACAAGCTGGTGCGCCAGGCGGCGCTCAATGCCCTGTCGAACATGGATGGTCCGTTGCAGATCGGCGGTATCGTGCATCTGCTGCGCGATCCCGACATGGAAGTACAGAACCGCGCGATCGATGTCATCGTGCGCACGAAGGACCCGGACACCATGAAGCACCTGGTCGAGGTGCTCAAGGACGAGAACGAGTATGCGCGTCGAGCGGCAGTCGAGGTACTCAATCATCTCGGCACCTCCAAGGACATCAAGGATCTGCTGCAGGTCATCAAAGATGACGACTGGTGGGTGCGTACCCGCGCTGCCGATGCACTGGGCAAGATCGGTGGCCCGCGCGTCGTCGATGCGGTGATCGAGCTGGTGCGCGATGAAGACGAAGACGTGCGCCGCGCCGCGATCGAAATTCTCAACCAGACGAAGGACGAGCGCGCGGTCAATTTCCTGATCGACGCCACCAAGGACAAAGACTGGTGGGTCAGCGAACGCGCGGTCGATGCGCTGGCGGAAATCGGCAGCAAGAAGGCGATACCGGCACTGCTGGAGCTGCTCGATTCAGAAAACACCCGTTCGTTGCCAACCGTGGCGCGCGCGCTGGGCAAGATCGGCGACACACGCGTCATCGAACCGATGGTGAAGCTGCTGTCACGGCCCGAGAAGGAGATCCAGATCGAAGCCATCGGCGCGCTCGCCCGCCTCGCGGATGACAAGCGCGCGGATGCCGTACGCGGTTACATCCAGAACGCAGCCGCCGCGACGGCTGATCACACGGTGGCTGCGGCCGCATTGCGTGCCATCGAAGACATCGACGGGCGCTACTCAAGCACCGCCGTCGCTGCACAGATGAAGGCGTCGAAAATGGCGGAGCCGGCACGCACGCTGCTGCTCGACAAGGGCGATGTCGACCAGGTGATCAAGAAAGCCGAAGAAGCGGCGGCGGCGTCCCAGAAGCTGGATATCTCGACGTTGCGTCCCGGCGAGATCATCGAAGGCCGCTACAAATACATCGAAAAGATCGGCAAGGGCGCGTTCGGCACCGTGCTGCTGATCGAAGATACCGTGGTCGACGAGCGCCTGATCCTCAAGTTCCTGAATCCGAACATGTCGCAGGACGAGGAAATGATGAAGCGCTTCGTGCACGAGCTGCGCTATTCGCGCAAGATCACGCACAAGAATGTCATCCGTATCTACGACTTCCTGTTCATGCGCGGCAACTACGCCATTTCGATGGAGTACTTCCCCTCGCATACGCTGGGCAGCGAAATCGTCAACGAAAAACCGCTCCCCTTGCCGCGGGCGATTCAGTACGCCATCGATATCGCGAACGGCATGATCGTTGCCCACCACGAGGGCATTGTGCATCGCGATCTCAAGCCGGCGAACATCCTGATCAACAACGAAGGCCTGCTCAAGATCGTGGACTTCGGCGTTGCCGCCGCGCAAAAGGAAGGCGACACCCAGCTCACCAAGACCGGCTATGTCATCGGTTCGCCGAAGTACATGGCGCCGGAGCAGATTCTCGGCAAGAAAGTCGATGCACGGGCGGACATCTACAGCCTGGGCGTCATCATGTACGAAATGGTCACGGGTATCCCGCCGTACAGTCGCGGCGATCACATGTCCGTCATGTACCAGCATGTGCAGGGCAAGGCCAAGTCGCCGATCGAGGTCAACCCGCAATTGCCCAAGCCGCTGTCCGATCTGGTCAGCAAGGCCATGTCGGTGGACAAGCTCAA
>JAIBJL010000477.1 GCA_020029545.1 Gammaproteobacteria bacterium | reverse complement strand
GCCAATCAGGAAATGGAAGGGGAACAGCCATGGTGAAGCGCTATCTGAGATTGGCGATCGTAATCGTGTTGCTGGGAGGCGCTCTCGAGGCCTCTGGGCAGCAGGCCACCGAGATGTTCATCCCCATCGGACAGTCTCCCGGACTGTCCGGTAAGGGGAATTTGATCGGAACCCTTGAGTCGGTGGATCCGGGGAAGCGGATGGTGACCATCTCGAGTTCGTCGGGCGCACAGGCGGTCGGGATCACGGACCGGACGCTGATCTGGTTGGACCGAAGCCAGCAGAAGCAACCGAACCAGAATGGCGCAATCAACGACCTGCAGAAGGGCCGTAAGGTCGAGGTTAAGCTTCGCAAAGGCGAACCGAAAGCGGTCGCTGAATGGATCAAAGTCCAGGTCAGCCCCTGAGTTCAGCCCCCGCTGACTCACTTGCCTGAGACTGCCCGCCCGGCTAACAACGCGGGGTGAGCAGCGAGCTGACAACATTGTCTCATGCCCCCTGCCTGATAACAAAAACCAGCGGTAGAGATCCCTGCGACCTTTTGGAGCGGTCACTCTGTGTTAACTGTGGCGGCTTGTATTCTCACTTCGACCGAGTGTTCCTGACGGTCGTCAACAAGGGGAATAGCGTTGTCGTGTCGCTCAACGCCATCGACTGTCACACTCGTCTCGTTGTTCGCGGCGCCCGTTTGCAGGACGGTGATATGGTAGACCGTTTCCCGATATCGGTAGTGCAACGTGAACGCCTTCCAATCTGCAGGGAGGCACGGAGCGAAACGCAGGGTGTCTACTTCCAACTTCAGCCCTAAGAGTGATTCCACGATAAGCCGGTACATCCAGCCGGCCGAGCCCGTGTACCACGTCCATCCACCGCGGCCGGTGTGCGGCGAGAGCGCGTAGACGTCGGCCGCGACGACGTACGGTTCGACTTTGTAGGTCGCAATCCCCTCCGGAGATCTCGCATGGTTCACCGGGTTGATCATGGCCAACAGTTCCCACGCGCGCCGGCTGTCGCCCAATGTGGCGAACGCCATCGTCGCCCAGATCGCTCCATGAGTGTACTGCCCACCATTTTCTCTCACGCCCGGGACGTACCCTTTGATGTAGCCAGGATTCAAATCCGACTTGTCGAACGGCGGATCCAACAGCTGGATCAGAGCATGGTCACGGCGAACGAGGCGCCGATCCACCGCGTCCATGGCCATGCGCGAGCGCGTGGCATCCCCGGCACCGGAGAGAACAGACCAGCTTTGCGCAATCGAATCAATCTGGCATTCGGGATTACTGGCCGACCCAAGCGGCGAGCCATCGTCAAAGTAGGCACGGCGATACCACTCTCCATCCCAGCCATGCTGCTCGATACTCTGGCGCACGTGAGCCGCTTCACTCTGGCAACGTTCAGCGAAGGACAGGTCACCGCGCAGGCGTGCAACTTCAGCGAACCGCATGAGGACTTCATACAGGAAAAATGCCAACCAGACGCTTTCGCCTTTGCCGTGTTCGCCCACCATGTTCATGCCGTCGTTCCAGTCACCCGAGCCGATGAGTGGCAGGCCATGCTCACCAAATATAAGGCTTCTCAGGATGGCTCGCACACAGTGTTCGTACAAACTGGCCGCTTCTTTAGATCGGCCTGGGAGATCGTAATACGAGTCCTCCTCGGTGTTGACTGGGCGGCCTTCGACGAAGTGGATGGGTTCATCCAACACCCCTGTGTCCCCAGTGTTCAGAACGTAGCGGCACGTCGCCAACGGGAGCCAGAGGTAATCATCCGAACAATGTGTACGCACGCCCCGGCCCGAGGGGGGGTGCCACCAATGCTGAACATCTCCCTCCATGAACTGACGGGCCGCGCAGCGGAGTATGTGCTCGCGCAAGAGGCGCGGCTCGGCGTGGATCAGCGCCATCACGTCCTGCAACTGGTCGCGGAAACCGAAGGCGCCCCCCGGCTGGTAGTATCCGCTCCGCGCCCAAAGACGGCACGCAAGAGTTTGGTACAAGAGCCAGCCGTTGGTCAGCACGTCGAGGGACGGGTCAGGTGTTTCCACATGCACGGCACCGAGCGTGTGCTTCCAGTACTGCCACACCGCTTCGAGCGCCCCACGCGCGGCAGCAAGTCCTCGGAAGCGACGCACCAGATTGCGGGCCTCGTCGGCGCCTCGCGCGACGCCGAGCCTGAAGATGATCTCACGCTCTTGCCCGTCGGCTAGCTCGAATGGAACGTGGATTGCAGCGCAGGGATCGAACCCGGCCCCCACTTTGCCCGACAGCCGCGACCGGATCATAGCGGCCGGACTCCGAAGTATGCCGTTGCGCCCAAGGAACTCAGTCCTGTCGCCACTGATGGTCCGAGTCGCATCATCCACGTCGAAGAAGGCAATCCGGCCGGCGAACTCCGTGTTGTAGGGATTTCTCGCGAAGACCGCGCCGCTGGTAGGGTCAATTTCGGTGACGACGTGCATGATCGATTTCGACCGCAGATCTCCCAGCACCCATTCCACGTAGCCCGTCGCGGACAGCCGGCGCGATCGGCCTGACTCGTTCCGCACCTTGAGCACCGTGAACTTAATCGGTGCATCCAGGGCCACGTACACCCACAGCTCCGAGCGGATGCCGCGCTCCGTGTGCTCGAAGACGCTGTAGCCGAAGCCGTGCCGGCTGACGTACGGCATCGCCCCGCGGCTGGGCAGCGGCGTGGGGGACCAGAAGTGGCCCCTCTCTTCGTCACGGATGTAACAGGCTTCTCCGCTCGAATCGCTCACAGGGTCGTTGTGCCAAGGAGTGAGGCGGAATTCGTGGGCGTTCTCGCTCCAGGTGTAGGCCTGGCCGTTCTCCGAGATGACGGTTCCAAAGTGCGGATTCGCCAGTACATTCACCCACGGTGCCGGCGTCACGTGCCCGTGCGCGGTCGTGATGACATACTCGCGCCCATCAGATGTGAATCCTCCCAGCCCGTTGAAAAAGGTGAGATCGTGGCGCGGCAACGCGGCGGATGGCGAGGGTTCGGCGCGGCGGGCTCGGGTTGGCGTAAGGCGCGGCACTGTTACTTCCACATGGCTGCGACGGGTGATCTGGTCCGCCAGCGATCCCCGCCTGTCGGTGATGATGGCACGAGCGACCGATTGGAGCAGAATGCGGTCCTCCTTCGATATCTGCTCCGCAGGACGCACGAAGATTCCGCCTGGTCGATCCATCACCTGTGCTTCGACGCCCGCGGCAATGAGCCCCATGATCTGTTCGTGGAGTAGTTGCCGGTAACCGGCGTGATCTTCGTTCCAGATCATCAGGTCCACGGCCAGCCCCTTTGAGCGCCAGTACGCGTGGGCCTGTACGAGTTGGCGTACCAGTTCGATATTGGCCGGGTCTCCTATCTGCAGCAGCACGATCGGCAAATCGCCGGAGATGGCGTAACCCCATAGTCCCGACTGCCCGCGGCGATTTTCGATGAGCACGGCCGCGTCGGCGCGCAGCCCGGGGTTGGCGTAGATGACGGAACTGGCGAGGCGCCCATGGAGTTGGGAGTCGGCCTCGCTGGCATTGAGCTGCCGCAGCACCACCTGGCTGTGCGT
>JAIBJL010000163.1 GCA_020029545.1 Gammaproteobacteria bacterium | reverse complement strand
CCTCGACCGTGTTTTCGACTTTTTCCGCTGTCTCCGTCTTCGCTTTCTTGCGCAACTCGCTTGGGTCGATTCCTGCCGCTACTTGCTTCCGAGCTTCATCGCGCCGGTCGCGAGCATCCTTCAGCCCGACATCAGGAAAGACGCCCAAGGAAATGCGTTTCTCCTTGCCACCGAAACGGTACTTAAACCGCCACCAGCGGCCACCGCTCGATGTGACCTCTAGGTATAGCCCACGCTCGTCGAAAAGCTTCACCGGCTTGCCTTGCGGCTTACAGCTTTGAATCTGAGTGACCGTGAGCGTCATGGGGGCAACTTTCCGTGTGAGGAAGGGCAAAAAGCCCTGTTGCCCCAAAAGTTGCCCCAAACGCCAATAAGCTGTCAACAGACGAAAGACGACTATGACGGTCTTCTAGTCGCGCCAAGTGCCTTATTTCTTAGTGGTTTTTTGCCGCCTCTGGACGTCTGTGGATTTGGCCAGACGCTGGCGGATGGACAAATGGCTCCCCGGGACGGATTCGAACCGCCGACCAACGGATTAACAGTCCGTCGCTCTACCACTGAGCTACCGGGGAATAGGAGGGGCTCTCGAAGGCGCGCGATTTTGCGGAAACAGGCGCAGAGGTGTCAAGGAAGAATATGCCGGTACGAGAACTGATTAGCGACATCACTGCAATGGAAACGTGAGCAATGCGCCGCGAGCAGGTGCCAGCAGATCGCGAGCGACAGGCAGGATGCGCAGCGAGGCGACGACGCGTTCAGATCCAACGGCGCGAGTTGCGTCGACTGACGCCGGTAATGATGCGCTCGACGCGCCACGTGCTCGTCTCCATGGTTCGGGCGGCGTGCGCCAGCGTCATGCCGCGTCGGGCAACCAGGGTCCAGACCTGCAGCGCATACTCGGACGGGAATCGATTCTTGAGTTCCATCGCGTGTCTCGGTCGTCGAAAGGCAGGTGACACGTTATGGATATGCGGTCGCCAAAGCCGCCAGCAAGGCCCGGCAAGCGGCACCAGTCAAAGCCTCAAGCACAGGCCAGACTGAACCTCAAGTAGATTCTAGTTTATAACAGAATCAGTAAGTTATTTATCTTATGTGAGACTAAACTTCAGGCTTGCGCACCCGTTTTCAGTGTCCGCTCCATGCGTCGCAGGGCTTCCTGGAGCGTGGCGAGGCTACAGGCGAACGACAGCCGTATGTGCCCTGGCGCGCCAAAGCCGCTGCCGGGGACAACTGCGACCCCACCATGACTGAGTAAGTGTTCTGCGAATGCATTGTCATCCGGGCAGCCGAGCAACTGCATGGCGGTCTTGATATTGGCAAACGCATAGAAGGTTCCGGCACCCGGCAGGCAGGAGACGCCAGGCAATTTGTTGAGCCCATCGACGATGAAATCGTGTCGCTCGCGGAAATGACGGTTCATTTCGCGCACACAAGCTTGATCCGCATTGAGGGCCACGACCGCGGCCTTCTGTGCGATCGACGACGCATTCGAGGTGCTCTGGCCTTGGATAATCGACATCGCAGTCACGATTTCGAGCGGGCCGCCGCAATAGCCAATGCGCCAGCCCGTCATGGCGTACGCCTTCGAGACGCCATTCGTCGTGATGGTGCGGTCGTAGAGTTCCGGACACACGTTCGCGAGACTGACGAACGGTTCATCGGCCCAGTAAATGTGCTCGTACATGTCGTCGGTACAGATGATGACCTGTGGGTGGTCCATCAGCACCTCGCCCAAGGCGCGCAACTCCGCGCGGGTGTACGCGGCACCCGTCGGATTGCTCGGACTGTTGAGAATGAACAGCTTGGTGCGCGGCGTGATGGCCGAGCGGAGTTGCGCAGGCGTGATCTTGTAACCCTGCTCCGGCCCCGCATAGGGCGTGACTGGAATACCGTCGGCGAGCATGACCATATCGGGGTACGACACCCAATAGGGCGCCGGTATCACGACTTCATCGCCCGCATCGATGACGGCCAGCACCAGATTGAAAATCGTCTGCTTGGCGCCGTTGGAGACGAGAATCTGATTGCGCTTGTAGGTCAGGCCGTTTTCACGCTGGAATTTCGCACTGATCGCGTCTTTCAGTTCCGCTGTGCCTTCCAGTGGCGTGTAGCGTGTGGCGCCTTTGCGGATCGCGTCGACGCCAGCGTCAGCGATGTGCAGGGGCGTATCGAAGTCGGGTTCGCCAGCGCCCAGGCCGATGATGTCCTTGCCCTCCGCCTTGAGCTGCGCGACCCGGCCGGTCAGCGCGACGGTGGGGGAGGGCTTGACGCGCTGTACGCGCTGCGAAACTGGTAAGCTCACGACATCCACCGAAGCTTTGAGAACGAGCGGGGAATCGACGCTGCAATGCGCGATCGGACGCTCATTCTATGCGATTTTGCTATGCGATTTTGTCGCTCCTCGAAGGGCAGACCCTTGCGGATCTTCCGGCGGGCCCGCATATCGCACTTTCTTTTCTGCAGTGAGGCCCTATGCCTGCACGCCCCGTGACTGTCACCGAACGCAAGCCCATTGCCGTGAACCCGGACAATGCCGGCAACCGTTTCGAACTGCGTGGCGACTACCAGCCTGCCGGTGATCAACCGGCGGCGATCGCAGGTCTCATCGATGGCCTGCAGTCCGGCTTGACGCATCAGACGCTGCTGGGCGTCACCGGCTCGGGCAAGACGTTCACAATGGCCAATGTAATACAGCAGGTGCAGCGGCCTGCGCTCGTGCTCGCCCACAACAAGACACTGGCGGCGCAGTTGTACGGTGAGTTCAAGGAGTTCTTCCCGAACAACGCGGTCGAGTACTTCGTGTCGTACTACGACTATTACCAGCCCGAAGCGTATGTACCGTCGTCGGACACGTATATCGAGAAAGATTCGTCGGTCAACGAACACATCGAGCAGATGCGCCTGTCTGCCACCAAGGCCCTGCTCGAGCGACCCGATGCCATCATCGTGGCAACGGTATCGTCGATTTACGGCCTGGGCGATCCGCAGGCCTATCTGCAGATGGTGCTGCACCTGTCGCGGGGCGACAAGATGGATCAGCGCAAGATGCTGCGCCGGCTCACCGACATGCAGTACACGCGCAATGAAATGGATCTGACGCAAGGCACATATCGGGTGCGCGGCGATGTCATCGACATTTTCCCGGCCGAATCCGAGCGCGAAGCGCTGCGTGTCGAATTGTTCGACGATGAGGTCGAGTCGCTGGTGCTGTTCGATCCGCTGACCGGTGAAATCCGTCGCAAGGTGCCGCGCTATACGGTGTTTCCGTCATCGCACTACGTGACGCCGAAGGATCGCCTGATCCGCGCGGTCGATGAGATCCGTGATGAACTTGCCGAGCGCCTGCAGCACATGAAGGCGAACGGCAAGCTGCTGGAAGCCCAGCGCCTGGAGCAACGCACGCGCTTCGATATCGAAATGATCCGCGAAGTCGGCTACTGCAACGGCATCGAGAACTACTCGCGGTACCTGTCCGGCCGCGCGCCCGGCGAACCGCCACCGTGTTTGTATGACTATCTGCCGCCGAATGCGCTGCTGATCGTCGACGAGAGTCATCAGACGATCCCTCAGTTGGGCGCCATGTACAAGGGCGATCGCTCGCGCAAGGAGACGCTGGTCGAGTACGGGTTTCGCCTGCCGTCGGCGCTCGACAATCGACCGTTGCGCTTCGAGGAATGGGAAGAGCTTGCGCCGCAGATGGTTTTCGTCTCCGCCACACCGGGCAACTATGAGTCGCGTAAGTCGGGGCAGGTGGTCGAGCAGCTGGTGCGCCCGACCGGCCTGGTCGATCCCGAGGTCGAGATCCGCCCGGTGCGCACTCAGGTGGACGATGTGTTGTCGGAGATCAAGCGTTGCGTCGACAAAGACGAGCGCGTGCTGATCACGACGCTCACCAAACGCATGGCGGAGGATCTGACCGAGTATCTCGATGAGCACGGCGTCAAGGTGCGCTATCTGCATTCAGACATCGATACGGTCGAGCGCGTGGAAATCATTCGTGATCTGCGACTGGGCAAGTTCAATGTGCTGGTCGGCATCAACTTGCTGCGCGAGGGTCTCGACATGCCTGAAGTGTCGCTGGTCGCGATCCTGGATGCGGACAAAGAGGGCTTCCTGCGCTCGGACAATTCGCTGATCCAGACCATCGGGCGCGCGGCGCGCAATCTCAATGGCCGCGCGATCCTGTATGCCGACAGCATCACCGGATCGATTCAGCGCGCCCTGGATGAAACGGCGCGTCGTCGCAAGGTACAGCTCGCCTACAACCAGAAGCATCACATCACGCCGCGCGGCATTCGCAAGGCGGTGAACGACATCCTGGAGGGCGCGTATTCGGACTCGGATCGCGGCAGCCGGAAGAAAGTCGCCGAACCAGGCATCGATTACGCGTCGCTCACGCCGGAGCAGGCCGGTCGACGCATCAAGAAGCTTGAGCAGGAGATGTTCAAGCTCGCGCGTAACCTGGATTTCGAAGCAGCGGCGAAGATTCGCGACCAGGTGCAACGGCTGCGCTTCATTGAATTGGGCCTGCCCGATCCGAACCACCTGCCGCCGGGCAGCGCCGGCAGCTCATCGCGCCACAAGTGAATGACGATTTGCAGGTCGGGAGTGTAGGGTTGAGGCTGTTTAGCTTGCCTATGCTTCACTGCGCCGCTATCCTTTCCCGCCGTTTTTAGCGCGCTTAGCTCAGCGGTAGAGCATCACCTTGACATGGTGGGGGTCACAGGTTCGATCCCTGTAGCGCGCACCAGATCTTGTACCGTGGTTATCGTCGACGGTCGGAGAAAGCGTTCATCGAATCTTTTTCCGACCGGTTGCCCGTAGCCCGTAGCCCGTAGCCCTTCCAGATATGCCCGTGATTACTTTGCCTGACGGCAGTCAGCGCACTTATTCTCAGCCGACCGTCACCGTCGCGCAGATCGCCGCCGATATCGGCGCAGGTCTGGCGAAGGCGACTGTCGCGGGCAAAGTGGATGGCATGCTGGTCGATGCGTCCGATCCGATCGATCACGACGCGCGCGTCCAGATCGTCACACCGAAGGACGAAGAAGGGCTGGAGATCATTCGGCATTCGTTCGCGCACCTGGTCGGTCACGCCGTCAAGCAGCTGTATCCGACGGCGAAGATGGTCATCGGCCCGGTGATCGAAGACGGTTTTTACTACGACATCGCGTACGAGCGCTCCTTTACACCCGATGATCTGGCAGCGATCGAGGCGCGCATTCGCGAGCTCATCGTCAAGGATTACGATGTCATCAAGCGCATGACGCCGCGCGATGAGGTCGTCAAGGTGTTCAAGGCGCGTGGCGAGGACTACAAGCTCCGCCTGATCGACGACATGGTCGGCGAGACCCAGATGGGTCTGTATCACCACGAAGAATACGTCGACATGTGCCGCGGTCCGCACGTGCCGAACACACGCTTTCTACGTTCGTTCAAGCTGATGAAAATCTCCGGCGCCTACTGGCGTGGTGATTCGCAGAACGAACAGCTGCAACGTATCTATGGCACGGCGTGGGCAGACGAGAAAAGCCTCAAGGCTTACCTGACCCGCATCGAAGAAGCGGAAAAACGCGATCACCGCAGGATCGGCAAGGAACTGGACCTGTTCCATTTCCAGGAAGAAGCGCCGGGCGCCGTGTTCTGGCATCCCAAGGGCTGGACAGTGTTCCAGAGCCTGATCGCCTATATGCGTAAGTACCAGTCTGCCGCCGGATTCCAGGAGGTGAGTGGACCTGAAGTCATGGACATTCGCCTGTGGCAGAAGTCCGGTCACATGGAGAAGTTCGCGGAGAACATGTTTTTCACGCAGCTGCCGGACGACCGAAAATACTGCCTGAAGCCCATGAACTGCCCGGGCCATGTGCAGATTTTCAACCAGGGCCTGAAGAGCTACCGCGATCTGCCGGTGCGCTACTGCGAGTTCGGCAAGGTGCATCGTTACGAGCCGTCGGGCGCGTTGCACGGCCTGATGCGCGTGCGAGCGTTTACCCAGGACGACGGCCATGTGTTCTGCACGCAGGACCAGTTGATCGAAGAAAGCATTTCGCTGACGAAGCTGATCCTCGGCATCTACCGCGATTTCGGCTTCGACGATGTGCGGATCAAGTTTTCCGATCGCCCGCCCAAGCGCGTGGGCTCGGATGAAATCTGGGACCGGTCCGAGGCAGCGCTGAAACAAGCCGTGACGGATGCCGGGCTGGAGTACACCTTGAATCCCGGTGAGGGCGCCTTTTACGGCCCGAAACTGGAATTTGTACTGCGCGATGCCATCGGCCGCGACTGGCAATGCGGCACCCTGCAGGTGGATCTGAACATGCCCGGCCGTCTCGGTGCGACTTATATTGCCGAGGACAGCCAGCGCCATACGCCGGTCATGTTGCACCGTGCGCTGTTCGGTTCGCTGGAGCGATTTACTGGCATTCTGATCGAGCATCACGCCGGAAAACTCCCCACCTGGCTGGCGCCGGTGCAGGCCGTGGTGATGAATATCACGGACAATCAGAACAACTATGTACGTTCTGTGACCGAAACCCTGAAAAATCAGGGGCTTCGGGTCGAGTCAGACTTGCGCAATGAGAAAGTCGGCTTTAAGATCCGCGAACACACGCTGCAACGCGTCCCTTACCTATTGGTAGCCGGCGACCGCGAAGCAGGATCAAATTCTCTGGCCGTGCGTACCCGCAATGGCAAGGATCTCGGAGTGATGACCCTTGAGGCACTCTCCGCGAAGCTTGTCGACGAAGTTGCGACGCTCGGTCGGTCTGTTCAGGAGGTATGACGCATCGCTGCTCCCATAAGTAAGCGCATCAGGCGCAATGAAGACATCACTTCGCCGCAATTGCGAGTGATTGATGCTGAGGGTCAGCAAGCTGGCGTGATCAGCCGGGCCGAGGCGCTGCAAATGGCGGCGGCGGCCGAGATGGATCTGGTGGAGGTTTCGCCGATGGCGGATCCACCGGTCTGCCGCATCATGGACTTCGGCAAATTCCTGTTCGAACAGAACAAGAAGGCGCACGCAGCCAAGCGCAAGCAGAAGCAAATCCAGATCAAGGAAGTGAAGTTTCGCCCGGGTACGGAAGACGGCGATTATCAGGTGAAGTTGCGTAACCTGATCCGCTTTCTGGAAGAGGGCGACAAGGCCAAGGTCACCATGCGTTTCCGCGGCCGGGAAATGGCACACCAGGAAGTGGGCCGCGAGCTTCTGAGTCGGGTGCAGCAGGATCTGGCGCCGTATGCGCAGGTCGAGCAGAACCCGCTGATGGAAGGTCGGCAGATGGTGATGATGTTCGGGCCGAAGAAAAAGTAAGCCCGCTGTCAGTTGCGACGTCGCCGTCGATCTGGCGGGGACGTCTTCCACCAGAGCATTGGCGAACAGAATTTCTGAGCCCGATCTTCTTCGCTGAAGGTCGCGTTCAAGAATCGAGTCCGGATGATCCGGGCTCACAAAAAGTGAGCAGCGCGACGCGATGCCACCGACGAACTCGGTGACTCGCTAGTGTTGTCCCGCCTGCCAGGGTGCATTGCATTCCGAACAGGCTAAACAAGTTGGAGTGTTGGTTGTCATGCCCAAGATGAAAAGTAATCGGGCAGCGGGGAAGCGTTTTCGCCCCACTGCCAATGGGTTCAAGCGAGCCCAGTCCCATCGTCGTCATATCCTCACGAAGAAGCCGAGCAAGCGTAAGCGTCAGCTGCGCGCCCCGAGCATGGTTTCGAAACAGGATCTGGGGCGGCTTGATCAGCTGCTGCCGTTCGCGAAGTGAGGAGTTAACACATGGCACGCGTCAAAAGAGGCGTCATTGCGCACGCCCGTCACAAGAAAGTTCTCAAGAAGGCGAAGGGTTACTACAACGCCCGTCGCAAGATTTACCGCGCCGCGAAGCAGGCCGTCATCAAGGCCGGCCAGTATGCGTATCGCGATCGCAAGACCAACAAGCGCAACTTCCGCGCGCTGTGGATCGTGCGTATCAATGCGGAAGCACGCGTACACGGCTTGTCGTACAGCAAGCTGATCGCCGGCCTCAACCTTGCCGGTCTCGAGATCGATCGCAAGGTGCTGGCGGACATCGCCATGAACGATCCGGCAGCTTTTGCCGTCATCGCTCAGAAAGCGAAAGATAGCCTGCCGAAGGAAGCGCTGCCGAAGGCGGCCTGAGCTGCAGGTTGATCGATCCAGAACCGGGCGCTGCGCAAGTGGCACCCGGTTTTTTGTTTGTGCCGTGTCCTCACGTTGAGCCGTGCGTAACGCGATGGTGTCCTGGATAACTCTGGCAGCGTCCTGGCAGCGTTGTTAATCTGCGCGTCCCGTTTCCCAACGACATCAGCTCTGCAATGACCGATCCCGCTCAGGATCTGACGACTCTGGTTGACGCCGCGCGTGCGGACATCCGCGCCTGCGCGACGATCGAGCAACTGGAGCAAGTGCGCGTCCATCTGCTCGGTAAAAAGGGCGTGATTACCGAGCAGCTGAAATCGCTGGGTGCGATGGATGCGGAAACGCGCAAGTCGGCCGGGGCGCGCATCAATGAAGCCAAGTCGTCGGTTGCAGCCGCCCTCGATGCGCGTCGAGCGCAGCTCGATGCGGAGCAGCTCGCGGCACAGCTGGCGGGCGATACCCTCGACGTTACGCTGCCGGGCCGTGGCCAGTCGATTGGCGGCTTGCATCCGATTACGCGCGTGCGTCGCCGGATCGAGCAGATTTTTCGCGGTGCCGGCTTCGCCATCGCCGACGGCCCCGAGATCGAGGATGACTGGCATAACTTCGAAGCGCTGAACATTCCGGCGAATCATCCGGCGCGCGCCATGCATGACACGTTTTATTTTCCCGACGGTCGGCTGCTGCGCACGCATACCTCGCCGGTGCAGATACGCGTGCTGCAGCAACAACCACCACCGGTACGTGTCATCGTGCCCGGCCGTGTGTACCGCATGGATTCCGACATGACACACACACCGATGTTTCATCAGGTCGAGGGCCTGGTGATCGATGAAGGCATCACGTTCGCGAATCTCAAGGCGGTGCTGCATGGCTTCATGCAGGAACTGTTCGAGAAAGAAGTAAAAATGCGTCTGCGTCCGTCGTACTTCCCGTTCACGGAGCCCTCGGCGGAAGTCGATATCTCCTGTGTCGCCTGTGGCGGCTCGGGTTGCCGCGTATGCAAGACGACTGGCTGGTTGGAAGTCGCAGGTTGCGGTGTGGTTCACCCGAACGTACTGCGAGCCGTCAATGTCGATCCTGAGCGCTACACCGGCTTTGCATTTGGCATGGGCATCGACCGTCTTACGATGCTGCGTTACAACGTCGGCGACATCCGTATGTACTTCGAAAACGACCTGCGCTTCCTGAGGCAGTTCGCATGAGGGTCAGTCTGCAATGGTTGCGTGAGTGGGTGCCGGTCGGCGACGACGTTGCCACCTTGTCGCATGAGCTCACGATGGGCGGGATCGAGATCGAAGGCGTCGAGCGGGCCGGGCCGTCGCTCAGCGGTGTCGTCGTCGGCGAAGTGCTCGCAGTGGAAAAACATCCCGACGCGGAGAAGCTGCGCGTGTGCCGCGTCGCCAGTGGCCGTGGCGAGTTACAGATCGTCTGCGGTGCACCGAACGTCCGTGCCGGCATGAAGGCGCCGCTCGCGCTGGTCGGTGCAAAGCTGCCGAACGGTACGGAAATCAAGCCGGCGAGGCTGCGTGGTGTGGAATCCGCCGGCATGTTGTGCTCGTCGAAAGAACTCGGCTTGAACGATGAAACCGCCGGGCTCTTCGAACTGCCAGCGAACCTGACGACCGGCGAGGAACTGGTCAAGGCACTGGCGCTGGACGACACGTTGCTCGAAGTGAATCTCACGCCGAATCGTGGCGACTGCATGAGTGTGGCAGGGATCGCACGTGAAGTTGCAGCAGTCACGGGGGCAAAGCTTGTTCCGCCTGCGATCGAACCGATGGCGGCAACGACCGCCGATACCTTTCCCGTCAGGCTG
>JAIBJL010000008.1 GCA_020029545.1 Gammaproteobacteria bacterium | reverse complement strand
CTCCGATCGATCGGGCCGGCGCGCGCACACCGCATTTCTGGCTGAGCGCAGATCGCACGCGATCCCTGTACGACGAAATGGGTCCCGGGCTCACCTTGCTGGTATTCGGCGAGCAAGTGGACACGTCGGCATTCGACGCGGCGGCTCGCAAGCGCGGCGCACCTTTGAAAACCGTGCAGGCGCGCTCCCCGGAATCTCATCTCTACCCATCTCAACTGGTGCTCGTGCGTTCGGATCATCACATCGCGTGGCACGGCGATCGTCTGCCTGAGAACCCGCAGACAGTGCTCGATCGTGTTCTCGGCTTCGAGCACGCCTGACAGGCAATACTGGTTAGAACCCCAATGACCTACAACCGCAAACGCATTCCAGACAGCATTCTGATTTTCGGCGCCACCGGCCATATCGGTGCTCCGCTCGCCCGTTTCCTGCAGCGGCAAGCCCCGCAGATCCGGCTACGCCTCGTCACGAGCAATCCGGCCAGCGTGGCGACTCTGAAACAGGATTTCCGAGGAGCGGAGGTCGTCCTGGCCAACTACTTCGATCTGTCCTCGCTGCAAACCGCAGTCGCGGAAATGGAGGGGGTTTTTGTGCTCACCCCCAGCAGCACGGACGAGCGGCCGGCCATGACGAATTTAGTGACCGCGCTGAAGTCCGCCAACCGCGCGGTTCACGTTCTGCGCGGCGTGGGCATGCAACCTGAGTCCAACCTGCATCGCATCCCGCAGGTCTTGCGCGATCACGGTCTGGGGCTGCCGATCCAGCATCCCATCGCGAAGGCGATCTTGGATGAAAGCGGCTTGCCGGTGACCTACCTGAACTTCGGCGCCACGTTCATGGACAATTTTTTTCGCTTAGGGATCGCCGATGCGTTGCGTCGCGAACGCAAGCTCGTTTGGCACGATCGACTGGTCCCGTTCATCGATGCCCGCGACATTGCCGAGGTTGCCGGGCGGTTATTCCTTTCCGACAATCATCGCCACATCGGGCAGTTTCATACGCTGAACAACGGGCAGGATCTGCTTCGCTACAGCGACGCCGCCAGGATCATGAGCGAAGCGTTCGGGGAGGCCATCACCCATGAGGGGAGCAAGGAAAGCTTCTTCAAGTACTACGCCGGCCGGATGGGAGAGCCGCGCGCCAGCTACTTGTGGGCGTTCTTCGAGTATGAACGGGAGAACGAGGTCGTCTGGGCGCTCAACGCCTTCGTCGAGGGAATACTCGGCCGCAAACCCGTTTCTCTGCGAACGTGGTTCATGGAGCACCGTGCTGCGCTTCTAGGTTGATCGCGGGAGCGTCGCTGCGGAACCCCGCATCAGCATGTTTGCCGCCGCGGAAATTTCCGGTTCCGGATGTAAGGTCGCCGGTTTACTGCAAATCCGGTCCTGAGGCTTCTCCCCGCTTTGCTTGCTGCCAGAACCACGGCTGCCTTGGTTTTGCCGCTCCAGGCGGTACCGATCCAAGGGCATTCGGCCGCGGCAGACTTGCCAGCGTCAGGCTGCTCGCGAACAGGATTGCAACGACATACCAAAGGAAAGGCGCATAGGTGTGGTAGCGATCGAAGATGCCCGCGGCGAACGCGGGACCGATGGCCCCGCCGATTGAAATAGCCATCACCAGCCCGCCGAACAAAGCGCCAAAATTTCGCAGGCTGAAGTACTTGGTAATGATGTAGGCGAGGACATCGACTTCGGCGCCCAGCGTCAACCCGATCAAGATCGCGGCAGTGGCGTGGACTGGAATGTTGTCGCCGCCGAAAATGAGCAGCACACCGCTGATCATCGGCAGCAGAAAGGCGACGGCGCCCACCAGTGATGCCTGGAACCTGTCCAGCAGGACACCGGTGGTTAGCCGGCCGACGATGGCTGAAACGCCGACGAGCGAAGCAACCCCGGCGGCTTCGAGCGCACCGATGCCGTGTTCGGACAAGATGGACACGAAGTGAATGATGACCGCCGTGATGGAGGTACCGACGAAAAAGGTCGAAGCGACCAGTCGCAGGTAAATGGAGGAGCGGAACCCCTCCCGTAGCGTCATGCTCTCCTGCCCGGAGGGTTCGGTCTTCGACGGCGCAGCGGCACGGCCGCCCGTTCCGGTTTTAAAAAAGAAAAAGACAATTGGGAAAGCGATAGCGGCCCATATTCCGGCGTGCCACACGAGAGCCAAACGCCAGCCCTGGGCCTTGATGAGCCACGTCGCCAACAAAGGAAAGAGGCTTGCGCCCAGCGAGGCACCGCACAGGGTGACGGCGAGCGCCAGCCCGCGAGAACGATCGAATCGGTTCGCGATCGCACTGGTCCACACCAATGGCAGGGCCGGCAGCGCAATGACCGCCAGGACGATCCAGAGGAACCACCAGTTCACCTGGTCGCCCGTCGCGGTCGACAGCAGTGCGAAGCCGCCGGTCATGAGAAGCACGCCGGCCAGGGCGAAGGGACGCTGGCCGTAGCGGTCGACGAGCATGCCCAGGGGAATCGCGAGCACGGCCTGAATCAACGAGGCAATGGTCAGGCCCGTCAAGGTCTGGAGTCGTGACCAGCCGAACGACTCGCTGATGGGTGCGATATAGGCGCCGAAGCCGTATAGATAGAGGACCGCGGTTGCGTAGCCCATTGCGCCAGCGATGGGCAGCATGTAGTAACGCCGCCATTCAGAATCAGCGCTCGTATTTGTCATTGACCAACCGCTTGTGAAACTCCGCACGAGTAACTTTCTGGTCGATGGCGCCGAAGATCGACTGGCCGTCGTCGCCGAACACCTCGATGCGGACGCTGTCGCCGAAGTGCATGTAGTCGGTCTTGGCTTCACCGGTTGCAAGTATTTCCATGGCGCGCTTATCTGCGATGCAACTCGTGCCGAGGGACTCATCCCTGTTGGCGACGGTGCCCGAGCCGAAGATCGAGCCCGCACATAGATCCCGCGTTTTAGCCGCATGGGCGATGATGTCGGGAAAGCCGAAGTGCTTGTCGACGCCCGCATTGGGCCGCCCGAATACGGCGCCCCGGAACTTGGTGATCACCGGCAGGCGCAGCTTCTCGCCGTCCCACGCCTCGCCCAGTTCATCCAGCGTCACGGCCACCGGTGAGAACGAACTGGCCGGCTTGCCCAGATAGACGCCGAAACCGCGGGCGATTTCCGCTATGGCAACGTTACGCAGCGACACGTCGTTGGCGATCATCATGAGGCGAATGCGCTTGCCCGCCTGCGCCGGCGTCGCGCCCATCGGCACATCGGTGGTGATGACTGCAAGCTCGGCCTCGAAGTCGATGGCCCAGTCTTCGTTGAAGCAGCGGATGGGTTCCATGGCTCCGAGGAAAAAGTCGGAGCCGCCTTGATAAATCAACGGTGCCTCCAGTTGCTCCTTGGTGACGGGCTTTTTGAGCCATTTCGACATGCGCTCATGGTGGGCGATGAAGACGCTCGCGTCGCACCACTGGTAGGCGCGCGGCAAAGGCGCGGCCGCCTGGGCGGGATCGAAAGGCGCCGCCTCCGGCACCTCACCCTTGTTCAGCCGCTCGTAAACTGCCTGCAGGCGCGGTGCCAACATGTCCCAGTCATCGATGGCAGCCTGAAACGTGGGGGCGATCTCAGGAACCTTGACCGCGCGCCCAAGATCGCGCGAGACCAGCGCCAGAGTTCCATCCCGCCGTGCCGATCGCAACGTCGCCAACTTCATTTATTTCCCCTCTTGCCGGCCGTCGATCATACAGATCAGGTCCGCGGTCCGGCAGCTACCGTTGTAATCATGCAGGCTATGGGCGCGCTACCAAAAGCTTCAATGACCACAGGGCCATCCATCAGTTGCTGTTTACGCACGACTGGGGTTCTCGCGGCGAATGCGGGGCTGCCGAGCTTCAAGCCCCGCTGGCGGGCGTCGCAAACGTTGGCGGGTCCGGTAAGATATTGCAAAGGGGTGCTACAGCATCCCGTCGGCAACCGGAGTCAAACCATTGCGCATCGGAATCGTCGGATTGGGTTTGGCAGGCGCGACCACGGCAGCGGTGCTGGCAAAGCGTGGTTTCGACATCACGGTGTTCGAACAAGCGCAGGCGATTCGCGAGGTCGGGGCAGGCGTTTCCCTCTGGGCAAACACCATTCGTCTGCTGATGCGCATCGGCATGACGCAGACGATAGAGCGCATTGGCGTGCGCATGAACGAACCGCCGCTCTATAACCGCGTGGGCGAGCAGATTTCGACGGTGAGTACGCTGGACCGCGGCGGTGTTCGCGGCCATACCTTTCACCGCGCCGAATTGCTCGACGCGCTTTCGGCAATGCTGCCGCGCGAACGACTGCGGCTGGCCAAACGCTGCGTCGGAGCGACGCAGAGCGATGACCGTGTGCGACTCGATTTCGCTGACGGCTCGACCGAAGAGTTCGATCTGGTGCTCGGCGCGGACGGCATTCGTTCGGCCGTCGCCGCTGCGATCGTGCCCGCTGCGCCGCCGAAATTCGCCAACCTCGTCGCATATCGAGGCCTGGTTCCGAACGCTGCGCACCTGGCGCAGAACCGTATGGCCGTATGGACCGATCGAACCAGGTATTTCATCGTGTTTCCCGTCTCGCGCGAACGGCTGCTCAATTTCGTCGGTGTCGTGCCCACGGGCGGTTCGCATGAGGAATCCTGGTTTGCGCAGGCCAGCCAGCAGGAACTGGCTGCGGAATTCGAGGGCTGGGACGTGCGTCTGCAGCAGATCGTCGCGACCGTCCGGGAAACCTTTCGCTGGGGACTCTATTACCGCGATCCATTGCCGCGCATCGCGCACGGGCGCATCGCTCTTGTCGGGGATGCCGCGCACCCCATGACTCCGCATGCGGGCATGGGATTCGGCCAGGCCATCGAAGATGGCTTTGCTCTGGGTGTGCTGCTGGCCGGCTGCCAGCCGGCCGATATCCCCGCCAGGCTGGCGCTGTATCAGGAATTGCGGCTGCCGCGGGCCACGTTCATTCAGGACGTGACTCGCCGCAACGCCCAGTTCTTCCATGGGGACTATCCGCTCAAGCCGGGTGAAACCCGGCCCGACGGGCTGTATCCGATGGCAGAACTCATCGAGTACGACGTGGAGCTGGAGGCTGAAAAGAAATTGCGCGGCGGGAACGGGACGTAGTCGCGGCCCTTTCAAACGATGCGTTTACGGCGCAGCTCCGCAATATCTTCGGCACCATAGCCTGCCTCGGCGAGCACTTCGTCGGTGTGCTGGCCAAGCTCCGGTGGAGCACGCTTGAACTGAGCGGGCGTGCGGTTCAAGCGAATCGGCTGACCGAGCACTTCGACGCGGCCCAATTTTGGATGTTCCAGCGGCTGGGCGATGCCGGTCTCCTGGACCTGAGGATCGGCGAACATTTCATCGAGCTTGTAGATGGGTCCAGCCGGAACGCCCGCGTCGTTGAGGATCTCGACCCACTGCGCCGAGGTTTTTTTTAAAGTCGCCGCCTCGATGGCTGCGTTCATGGCGTCGCGATGCTTTTCCCGCAGCTCCGCGGTCGCAAAGCGCGCGTCCGTCGCCAACTCGGGCGCGTCGATGGCTTTGCACAGCCGCAGATAACTGTCGTTGCCCACCGTGGACAGCGTGAAGTAGCCGTCGCTGGAACGATAGACGCCGGTTGGAACGATCTGCGGATGGTCGTTGCCGCGCTGGAGCGGAATCTTCCTGTCCATTAGCCAGCGCATGGCTTGATAATCCAGCAGCATGATTTGCGAGGCGAGCAAATTCGTCTGCACCCATTGGCCCTTGCCGGAGCGTTCGCGCTCGAGCAGCGCGATCATCGTGCCCATGGCCGCAAATATGCCGGCGCTCAGATCGGCAGGCGAAATGCCGGCGCGCAACGGGCCGCGGTCCTGGTAGCCGGTCAGCCACATGAGACCGCCCATGCCTTGCGCGATCAGGTCGAAGCCGGGCCGCGTGCTGTAAGGCCCCGTCTCCCCGAACGCGGAGATCGATGTGTAGATCAGGCGCGGATTCACCGCGGCCAGGCTCTCATAGTCGATGCCTAAGCGGAATTTCACGTCGGGCCGAAAATTCTCGACCAGCACATCGGCCGTCTCGACCAGCTTCTTGAGCACGGCGACGCCTTCGGGTCGTTTCAGGTCGAGTGTCATGCCCCGCTTGTTACGCTGCGCATTCACGTAATCGGACGAATAGCGATCGTCCGCCATCGGATCGCCCTCGCCGTCGGTGCGCTCGATCTTGATGACGTCGGCGCCGAAGTCGCCGAAGAATTTCACGCACGTGGGACCGGCGCGAACGCGCGAGAGATCCAGCACTCGGATGTGGCTCAGGGGCAAATCGGACATGCCGTTCAACGACCTTTGAACATAGGTTCACGTTTTTCCATGAAGGCGCGGGTGCCTTCCAGGTAGTCATCGCTCGCGAAGCATTCGGCAATGAGCCGCTCGCACGCAGCCAGGTCGGCGCTCAGAGAGGTACGGGCCAGTGCTTTGATGGTCTGTTTCGCGGCGCGCACGGTGAGCGGTGCGTTCTTGGCAATGGACTCCACGTACTGTTCGACGTCCGTACCTAACGATTGAACGGGATGAACGCGGTTCAGCAGGCCCATTGCGAGGGCTTCCGCGGCGGAATAGCGCCGGGCCGCGATCAGCATTTCGGTCGCGACCGGCACGCTCACTGCGTCCAGCAATTTCTTCAACCCCGATGCGGGATAACCCAACCCCAAGCGCGCGGCAGGAATCGCGAATTGGCTGTTATCGGCGGCCAAGCGGACATCGCAGCACAATGCGAGCGCCATGCCGCCGCCGATGCAGTAGCCTGAAATTGCCGCGATGGTCGGTTGAGAAAGACCGTACAGCTTGTTCATCGCCGACTCGGCCGCATCGTCGTAGGCCGCAATGTCCGCGGGTGTACGCCGCTGTTGCGCAAACTCAGAGATGTCGGCGCCGGCAACGAATGCCTTGTCGCCGGCACCTCGCACCACGACACAGCGAACCTGCTCCGTGACCTCGTCGAGCCGCATACCCAGCTCGCGCCACATGTGCAACGACATGGCGTTGCGCTTGGCTGGGTTGTCGATGGTGATCCACATCACCGCGCCGTGTAGGTCGGCGTCGACACGTCCGCTGGTCATGCGAATGCCGCCCTTGCGGACATGCCGCCATCGACCATGACCACAGTGCCGGACGTGTAGCTGGAAGCGGGCGACGCCAGAAACGCAATCACAGCGGCAATTTCTTGCGTATGCGCGGCTCGTCCGAAGGGAAGATGCGTGGTCACGAGACCCGATTTCTCCAGTGCGGTCAGTCGTTCGGTCGCAACCGGCCCCGGGCTCACGCCCAGGACGCGGATGCCGTGCTTGTGGCTATCGCTCCCGAGCGACATCGTAAACGCGGTCAATGCCGCGTTGCCCGTCACTCCGCAGATATACCCCGGATCGCGCATCTGCGCAGCCGCGCCGATGACGTTGATAATGACGCCGCTGCCGCGCCGGCTCATGGATGCGAATATTTCACGCGTGAGATTGATGTAGCCGAATACTTTTAGATCCCATGCGGCACGCCAGGCGGCTTCCCCCAACTCGTGCAAGGCCCCGCGGGGAATGGCACCTGCGTTGTTGACCAACACATCCGCGCCGCTCCACGCCTGGGCAAGCCTGACAACCTCGGCAGACTGGGACAGATCGGCCGCAAAAACGTGAGCGCGCCTGCCGCTCTGCGCCGCGATGCCCTGGGCCAACTTATCGAGAGAGTCTTCGGACCGCGCGACGAGCACGACATCGCAGCCTTCTCGCGCCAGCGTGCGCGCCGTTGCCGCGCCGATGCCCTTCGACGCGCCGGTGACGATGGCCAATTTTCCAGAGAGTTGCAGGTCCATGACTATGACGGCTCGATACTATGACGGCTTGGATGGCCGGTCGCCCATGAACACGGATTGCGCCGGGTTGGCGCGCGGGTCGCGTTTGCGCCATGCGCCGCGTTCGACGGCACTTAGAAACTGCGCGATGCGCCGATTGAATTCGTCCGGTTCCTCCAGGTTCATGCCGTGGCCGGTTTGCGGTTCGATCCACAGGCCGGCGCGCGGCAACGTTCTTTTCAGGAAAATATTCGTCTCCATGACAGGATCGTCTTCGTCGCCGACGGCCAGCAGCACGGGAACATCGAGCTGCCGCAGCTGGGACTTGTAGACATGCAGCGAAGGCCGCAGGGCCTGATAGTTCTTCAGCGTCAGGGCCGATCCGCGCGCCGAGTGCTCCGCCATGTAGCGCCGGAATTCTTCCCAGCCCCGCGGGTTCTTGTTGAGCAACTGCACGCGCGTCGCCCCCATGGCAAGCCCGGTCGCGCCGGCGGCCATGCCTTCGCGCAGCATGCGATCCGCACCCTCGAACGTATCGCGTGCGAATTTTTCACGATCGCCCTGGGGCGCGCCTGAGCCGCCGCTCGCGAAAACCAGCGATAGCGTGCGCTGCGGATAAGCCAGGGCGAACTGCAACCCGGCGTAGGCACCCATGCTGAGTCCCACGAGGTGGGCCTTTTCGACGCCCAGCGCGTCCATGACGCCCTTGATGTCGTCGCGCTGGTGCTCGTACGTGTACACCGAACCATCCTCCGGCACCTCGGAGGGCGGATAGCCGCGCGCGTTGTACGCGATACAGCGATAGTCGCGGCTGAAGCGGCGCACCTGGCTTTCCCACGTCCGGTAATCGGCGGCGAACTCGTGCACCCAGAGGATGCAATCGCCGGCGCCCGCCTCTTCGTAGTAGAGCTTGACGCCTTGGCTGGTAATGAACGGCATGTAAACCTACCCAATCAGCGGTTGTGGTCGTCGGCGCGCTTGGCGACGATTTTGAGCGCGACTTTCTCGCCGCCGCCAGCCATGAGAATGGGAATCTTGCAGGTTGGCGGCAGCGTTGTCGATTTCAATGCGCACTCACGCTAACGCGATCTCCCGCTCAAACAGCTCGCGCCAAGTCCTCAGCTTCAGCGGTGAAGCGAATGGTCTGCCGGCCGATTCCAAAAATTTCGCTTTCGATCACATCACCCGGGCGCAGGTAGCGGTTGTGCATCTTGGCATTACCGGAAGGTGAGCCCGTCATGATGATGTCGCCCGGCCGCAGTGTAGTGCGGGAGGAAATATATTCGATCAGCTTGGTGACACTGTCGATCATGTCCTCCGTGCCTTCGTCCTGCATGACTTTGCCGTTGAGCTTCAATTCCATCCACAAGGCTTGCGGATCGGGAATGAATTCGGCGGGTACGATGAAAGGGCCCAGCGGACAATAGCCCGGATTGCTCTTGCTACCGAAAAAGTCCACCAGACCGGGGCTCACGTCATTGCGAAACATGAAGTCGCGCGTGCTGATGTCGTTTCCGACCGTATAGCCCGCCACATAGCCAAGCGCATCGGCTCGACTGACGCGCCTCGCCGTCCGACCGATGACCACGACGAGTTCGACTTCCCAATCCACTTCCCTTGCATCGAAGGGTAACGCGACCTGCGTAACGGGGGCGGCCACAGCAGAGGCCGATTTGCTGAAGACGAACGAAAGGGGGCTGCGTGCCCGGGCGTCCAGCTTTTCAGCCATGCTCGCCTGTTCTACCGGATTATCCCGATACCAATCGAGAACATGCTTTCGGTAATTGAATCCCGCACAGATGATGGTCGGCGGCGCGAGCGGCGCATGCACGTTCAACGATGAGAGGGGTGCAAAAGGGAACGCTGCCGCCTTGGCGCGCAGCTTTGGCACCGCCTTGCGCAATTCAGCGCTGTTTTCGGCCCAGTCCTGCAAAAAATCGAGCAGTGTGGCCGTGCCCGTCAATCTCGCTACACGCGTCAGCGCGGAGAGCGCAATCACCTGGTCGTCGTCCAGCACGAGTCCGGCGAACGGCGTGCATCCCGCCGCCGCAAACGAACCTAGTTTGTAATCGGCCCTCACGTCCGCTCTCACTTGTATCCCCTCACCACGGAATTTCTCGCGTGATTGTACGAAGGCCCAGCCGCGGTCACGACAGCAGCGTTATCATCAGTACGTTGTCCTGCGTGCATCACGGTGTGCCTGCATTCGACACCGGCTCCACAGAGCGGCGCACCGTCATGATCAACCAGGCACCCCAAAGCGGCCCCTCAGAAGGAATACTCGGCCGAGACACCAGAGGTCCGCGGTGCGGCCGGCGCGTACAGGTCGCCGTTAGTGCCTCCGGTCGTATAGACGCTGTACTCGGTATTACCGATATTTCGCGCAAACGCCGCGAAGCTCCATTTCGAGTTGAGTGGTTTCCAGCTCAGCTCCGCATTGACGAGGCTGTAGGCGTCCTGCGCCAAACGGTTGTCGACTTCCCAATAGAATTTGTCGCTATAGAAATAGATCGCGCTAATTCTGAACTCGCCCGCCTGTGTTGGCACACTGTAACTTGCAGTTGCAGAACCGCTGAACGTAGGTGTTCTAATGGTTACATTGTCGCTTGCGTCACCGGAAACGACTGTGTTTCCTCCGTTGGGTAACGGGATGCTAAAGGGTGCTTCTGGAAAATCTTTGTAACGGCCGTGCAGATAGGCACCGCTCAACGTGATTTGCAGGTCTCCCTCACTCAGTTGCGGCGCAAAATTCAACTCTGCATCGATACCCTGCACCTTCGAACCGGGTGCGTTGAAGTTGACGACCGCTCCAGTTGCTTGCCGAGTCAGCTGTGTATTGGAGTAGTCATAGTAAAAAGCAGACAGATTCAAGCGCACACGATCGGCGAGATCCGATTTCAGACCGACTTCGTATGCGTCGAGCTTCTCCGGCTTTACGGCCGGCGAGGCCACATCGCCACCGGTCTGGCTGAAGACGCCCGACTTAAAGCCGCGGTTGTAGCTGACGTATAAAAGCGTATCCCTGCCCAAGTTCTGATCGATCGAGACGCGCCATGTCGGCCGGCTTTCATTCAGCTCGGCGGTTGGATCGACATCGGGATTTCGATCGACCAGGACCACACCGGCACCGAGTGGATGGCCCGTCAGGGTCGTCTGAAGCGCATCGAGCGTGCGCTTGTCCTTCGTGTAACGCAGCCCGGTCGTGAAGCTGGTGCCGGAGTCCAAGCGATAAGTAGTCTGTGCAAATGCTGCGTACGAATCCGTTTTCTGAGTGGTGGTTGTTCTGAAATTAACCGGCGGCCGAACCTCGCTGGTAATGTCCGAGTCATAAAACGAATTCGAGTGATAGTAGAAAAGTCCAACGGTGTAGCTCAGCCCGCCATCGGAATGCGTCAGCAGAACCTCCTGTTGCCATGTGTCTGCATCATCGATCTCGGGAGCACTGACCAACTTGGCAGCAGTAGCATCTTGGTCGTAGATGAACCGCTCGCTGGTGCTGCGAAATGAAGTTGTCGACGTGAGGCTCGCAAAGCCCATGTCATATTCCAAGCGGCCACTCGCGCCCCAGTTCGTCAGGTGGGGATCGGTGGAGGGAGCTATTTGGCTGTCCCAATAGCCACCCTGCTTGCTCACGCCGAGCAGGGTCCTGGAGCCCGGGTAGATCCCACGCTCGATGCCAACGGTATTTTCTTGGACGCTGTAGTCAGCTGCTAACGTAATCCGCGCAGCAGCGGAGGGGGTGATCAGGACTTTTGACCGCAGTAGCGTCTCGTTACGGTAGAAAGAATCTTCACGGACGCCTGGCTGTGGTCCGCTCAGCCCATAGTTCAGATTTCGTCCCCATCCTTTCCCTTGTTGCGAGCTATAAGCCACGATATCCATGGCAACATCGTCGCTGATACCGCCAGTCGCGTAGCCGCTGGCAGCAATCGTTTCATAATTGGCGTACTGAAGGCTCACGCTGCCCGATGATTCGTGAGACGGATCGCGGGTGATGACATTCACCAATCCGCCTACGCTGTTGCGTCCAAACAGGGTGCCTTGTGGACCTTTCAGCACTTCGATGCGCTCGATATTGGGAAAGCTGAATGCGGTGCCAGTGAGTCGAGGAACCAAGATACCGTCCAGGTAGACAGGAACGGTTCCTTCTTCGGCACCGCTTGCCGAAACAGTTCCAATTCCACGCAAGAACGGCGTCAAGCCGTTACGTTGCTGGGTCATCGTGAGACCCGGCGTGACAATGCTCAATTCGTTGACAGATGTAACGCCCAACTCGTCGAGCTTGTCGCCCGAGAACGCGCTGATCGCAATCGGCACATCCTGTAATCGTTCCTCTCGACGTTGAGCGGTTACTACCAGCTCTTCCAGGCCGCCAGTGGCCGATTGGGCGTTCTTCTTTGCCTGCGCTTCCGTGGTGGCCGTGCCGACCTGAGCCATGGCATTGGTCACGGCGAGAATCACGCCAAACGGAACACTGGTTGCCGCCACGCCAACTCTGATCACTTTGCGACGTTGCAACATACCCCCTCTCCCAAGCGAATTGTTGTCGAATCGTGTTGCTATCCCGGAATCTTGCACACTGCGGCTGCGATCGTTTCTTTGCCGGAAGGAGCAGTGAGGCTTGAAAGGCTAAGTGCGCGCTATCGCAGCCTCAATGACGAACGGACCATCCATAAGTTGCTTTTCGCGCACGCCGACACGGCGGATCAAATGGTGTGGATGCAGAGCAAAGACCGCTGCGACGATCTGCTCGTCGAGCATCGCTACCGCTCGCGCGGGCAGCTTGAAGCTGCAGCCACCGACTGCACTAAGTTGACGGCGGCGGCGCATAGTGCTCGTGGACTCGCCAGCCGTGCGCCACAAGCAGGTCCGGCAGCTTCGCGGACGGTCCTTCGCGCACGATCATTTCGAAGCCGCGCTCGTGGCCGGCCGGCGAATTGATGGTAATCGTGCGGGTGCGGGTTTTCGTCCGGTTGACAAATCCATGAGTGCCGTAGCGCGGGATGAAGCCGAAACCGCCGCGGGGAATGTTGCGTGTGGCATTCCCGGCCGTGAGTTCCAGGGTGCCCTCCAGAATCAGGAAGATCTCCTCCTCGCTCGGCTGATGATGCGCAGGCGCGCGATAGTCTGGATCGTGGCGATACTCGAACACCACGCACCGCCCGCTTCCCTCATCCCCGTTGAGCAGAACCAGAGTGTCCTGGCCCACCATGGGAATCTCGGCAACCCCCCTACGGCCGGTCACGAGTTTCGGCACAGGCAGTCGGCGAGTCCACTCCTTGCGCAGATTCGCATAATCGTCGAACGTCTCGATTTGCGCTTCGAGCCGGGACACCGGAGCGTTGACCCGATTGTCGTTCGGCAGCTGTTCGCCCTGCCGGTGAAAAGTGAAACCCAGGAGCGACAGCGCTTCTCGGCAGGCGTCGGGCGATGCATGTGGATTCTCGATCCAGCGCTGGTGAGCCAAAGCAAAGGCGCGCTCCGGGCCCGCGGGGGAATACCAGATGAACAATCGCGCGGGTTCGCCGGAGCGGTTGTGGACGGCCTGGGTGGTGTTCTCGGGAATGAAGGCGAATGCGTCGCGCGCGGCACGCTCGGTGCGCGTACCCACTGTCATTTCGAGTTCGCCATCCAGTACCACCCAATACGTATCGGTGCCCTGCAGATGGTGCGCGGCAAGGCTTGCGCCCGGCGCGACGATGACATCGTGAAAAGTGAAGCGGCCGGCGCTCTGCTCACCGATCAGAACAGTACGGACATCGAATCCGGCCCAGGAGTTGTCGATCCCCTCCCGACGATCGGGGACCAGACGCGGAATCATGGGCATGCTCGCCCACTGCTCCCGTAGCTGCGCCAGCCCCGCCAGATCCTGCGCAGGCAGGGGCAGCGGGTTCACATGCCGATCGGTGCGTGCATCGGTTTGCCGGTTGAGCGCGCGGTCTGCGTCTTCGGTCATCTCAACTCCCCCCATGAAAATACGTCGGCGGCACTACACGAAAAAGGACAGGTTCTTGGCCGTCAGCGTGTGATGGTTCAGATAAATCGTCCTGCGGTATATCTTCAGCAAGCCACCCGCGCGCCTGATCTTGTCCTCGCGTCGGGCAACGATGAGGTCGGATTCGGTCTCCAGCCTGTTTCTGTGCACGATGATGTTGCTGAACACATGGTGATCCGCAGAATCCTGGATGGGTTTGATTCGGATGTTGGTCACCAGGTGGACCACGCGAGACGGCGGTTCTTCGGCCCAGTGAACCCCGGTCAAGATCTGCGCGACGCGCTTGCGAAGCGTTTCCATATCGTCGTCTATCCAGGCCGCGTCACGGTCGCCTCCCACATCGGGATGTTTGCCTTTGCCCGGCATGTTCTTGCGTAGCGGTATCCAGTAGCGCAGGTCTTCCGCGAAGAACTCCAGCCATCTTTCGAATTGGCGGCTGTCGACGGCATCGGCCTCGTCGAACAGGAACTGTTGAATTTCCCGTTCAAGCTCCATGGTAAGCATCCGATCCGGATTGCTATTCGATTCAGACATGCACGTCGCCTCCGGCGTTTCTCAATCCTTATCCATGCAAGCTGCCCACACCTTGTAGTAATTGCGGGTGTTCTGTTCGCTCATGAGTTCAGCGCTGACGGTCCCGGCAATCTGGGTGTCCAGAGGTTGCATTTTCAGGGCCGCTCCATAATTGAAAGGCAGAGTGCGGCAGTTGTCCGAAAGCGTGGCTTGAAAGGCATAGGTCCAATTTTCCATGTCGTCCTGCTCCGTCATCCCACCGGGGCCGCCGTAAGCCATGTAATAGCGGCGCAGGTAGTCCTTCACTTCCTGGGGGGCGTCCTTGTCGACAAAGAACATGCGCCACATCTCGGTTTTATCCGCAGTCAAAGGGTGCGCCACCATGAGGGTGCGGGGTTGAGACGTATGGATGGCAGCGTTGGGAAACACAGTTCCCAGCACCAGCGGTGTGCCGGCCCGCTCTCCCAGCCGGGCGTAGCGCTTTTGCATGCTGATACGGTGGTATTCGGCAGTCGCCGGTGAGGCCGCATAAAACCCTCGATCCACCGAGGGATCGAATTGCTCGACCACGAACCCGTGCCCCGTGGGGAAATGCGTCAGGAAAAGTTTGCCGAGAGGATCCCGCCGCCCACCCGGTCCCAGGCGCACCCTGTTCACCGATGCGTGACTCGGTTCGTGGAGCGGATCGCCGGCGAAATTCTCCGCGATGATTTTCCAGTTGCAGGGGACGATCCACTTGAGGGTGCCGCTGATGATTTCCACCTCCCCGTCGCCGCCGTCCCAAGGGCCGAGTCCGTCCCACAGCGGTTGCCGCAGATCGCCGAGGTATTCCTCGAACGGCTGCGCGGCCTCATCCCAAGTCGCCCAGATGAAACCGCGGAAAGAGGTCACGTGGGGCGCTTGCTTGAGGCTCCATCGAGCCTTGTCGAACGATTCGTAATTCTCCGCGTGGGGCAGATTGACGAGCCTGCCACTCAGATCGTAAGTCCAGGCGTGATACGGACAGTAGAACAGCCGCGTATTGCCCTCGTCGTAGCGGCACACCTTCATGCCGCGATGCCGGCATGTATTGAGCAGAACACGGATGGTTCCCTCGCGGTCGCGCGTGACGATGACCGAATCCACTCCCATGCGTGACTGGATGAAGTCGCCGACTTGCGGGATCTGGCTCTCATGCCCGACGAACAGCCAGGTCTTGTTGAAGATCTTGCCCATCTCCATTTGAAACAGGTCCGGATCGGAAAACACCCGTCGATCGATCTCGCCGGCATCGTCCGTCAGCAGCGCATGCGCGCGTTGCATGGTCATTCGTCGGCTTCCTTTGGCTGGCAGGGAAGAACTTCGGCCAACATCTGCTGGCACATAGCGGTGGCCGGCAAGGGTGCGCCGGAATTCTCACCAAGCTCCAATGCCAGGCGCAGGTCCTTATAAAAGATGGTTCGGGTTTGTTCGGTCATGGGAGGGCCCCAGATTTCCGCAATCCGGCTCTGGGCCCAGCCTTCACCCACGATTTTGCGAATGACGTCCGCGCCCAGGCCCGCCGCCTCACCCAGCCGCATGCCTTCCGAGATGGCCATCATGTTGCCGCAGAGCACGACCTGGTGAACGAGCTTCGCAATCGCCGCCGATCCTGTCGGGCCAACATGGGTGATCCGATCGCCCGAGATCCGCAATATCGGCTTGCACGCCGCGACAGCTTCATCGTCTCCGCCCAGCATGTATGACATTTGCTTGGCAGCCGCTCCACGCGCTCCGCCACTGACGGGCGCATCGACGATGCGGACACCCCGATCTCGCGTCTGCTCGGCGAGGCGCAGAATGGTTTGGGGAGCGACAGTGCTGTGGATAACCACAATCGAACCGGGCGCGAGCGTCTCGAGCAGCGCGCCTGCTCCCGTGAGTACTGCTCTGACCTGCTCATCGTTGACGACGCAAACCATCACGATGTCGCTTGCGGTCCCTACTTCCGCCAACGTTGCTGCCGCGATGGCCCCGGCTTCCACCAACGATTGAACAGCGGCCGCGCGCATGTCAAAAACCGTCAGTGCATGGCCGGCCGCGAGAATGTTTCTTGCGAGTGGCGCTCCCTGAACACCAAGTCCGACAAAACCCAGACGTGGAACGGTGTTCGCCTTCATCTGCGCAGCCTGTGAGCTCATCGGTGATACCGGGCAGCCTCGCCCTTTCCATCCTGCAAGGCTATGTAGACGCCAGCGCAGCCTCAATGACCGTGAGGCCATCCATGAGTTGCCTTTCGCGCACGCAGACTGGCGCGGAACACAACGGACCAATGATTTCACTGCAATGGGATGTCTGCGCCGGTCTTCCTAGACTAGGACTGCAGAACAAGCGGCCGCTGGGATTGCCGCGCTCGATACAGACGACACCAAAAATATCAACCCGCCATCCTCATGACGTCCCAGTAACGCATTGGGCGAACGCATTGGGACGTTCACATGACGAGGCGACGTGGTCCTTAAAGCTAAGGGAACATCATGCATAGCGGATTCAAGACTTGCCTTTCGATATCGAGCGCCGTTGCGACTGCGCTGAGCTTGACTTCCCACGCCCTTGCCCAGGGCGCTGCCGACGCTGCAGTGCTGGAGGAAGTGGTCATCACGGCCCAAAAGCGCGAAGAAAACCTGCAGTCAGCGCCGATCGCCGTATCGGCGCTGAGCGGCGCAGATCTGGCCAGGGCCGGAGTGAAGGACTTCAGCAACCTGGCGAAGCTGGTTCCGGAAATCTCGTTCGTGAACGTCGCGGGCGCCAACAGCGTTGGCATTCGAGGCGTCCGCGCCTCCTCGAATGGCGCGGGGGCTGAATATCCCACTGCCATCCACCTGGACGGCGTTTTTCTGTCCCGCTCATGGGGTCTTCAGGGCTTGTTCTACGACCTGCAGCGGGTCGAGGTCCTGCAAGGACCTCAAGGGACTCTCTACGGCCGCAATGCGACCGGTGGGGTCATCAACATCGTCACCCAGCGGCCCAAGAACTATTTCGAGGGTTATGCCGAGGTCGAGGCCGGGAGCGATGAGCTCTATCGGGTGGAGACCGGCGTCAGCCTGCCGCTCGCCGACACCCTGGCCGTTCGCATCGCCTTGCGCAAATATGAACACGATGGCTATTACGACCTCGGCTTCGAGGACGCGAATCAAACGGGCGGCCGGATAAGCGCCCTGTGGACTCCGACCGAGCGGCTGTCAGTATTCGCCAGCGCCGACTATCAGGTCAGCGACCGCAACGGCGGGCAAACCTACGGTATTTCCGTCGTCGAAGCCCGGACGCGCCCGGGAAATCTACCGCCCCTCACGGGTTACGTCGTTTCCGACCCGTTCGATGTCAACCAAGCGCTATTCCCCGCATTAGGACCGCAGCAGGAGTACCAGAAAACAAGGGGTGCCAACGTCCAGGCCGACTACGACCTTGGCTTCGCCACCCTGACTGGCCAGGTTGGGTATCGGAAGGTCGAGCAGGACGTCGCGCTCGTCTCGGCGATCAATCCTGCCACCCGCGCCGCTCCCGGCTACAGCCTGGCGTTGGGTGGCTCGGAGAGCGCCTCCACGGAGCTGCGTCTGACGTCGACCGAGAACCGGCGACTGCAATGGGTCGGCGGGTTGTATTACTTCTCCGAGACGAATGACAGCCTCGCCTGCGTTCTGCCCAGCCTCACAGCACCGCGCAACGCGTGCGTCGTCCGGCTGGACAACCCCAGCCAGGACGTCAAATCGTATGCCGTGTTCGGCCAGGCCACCTGGACGCCGGCGGTGCTGGACGAGCGGCTGCACCTCACCCTCGGCTTGCGTTACAACTACGACGAGAAGGATGCGCAGACCGGCACGGCGGCCTTCGGGATCTTCTCGCGCAACGGCGTTTTCACCGACGCCGCGGGTGTGGGCCTCAATGGCGCCGTCGTGCCCGACGAGCTTTCAGCCGATTGGGAGCGGACCACCGGCAAGATCGGTGCAGCCTTCGACATCACCGACCAGAACATGGTCTTCGCCAATGTCTCGACGGGTTACCAGGCGGGCGGCTTCGCCTTTGGCACCCAGCCACAGTTCAAACCCGAGACCATTACGGCCTACGAGCTAGGCTCGAAAAACCGCTTCCTGGATGAGCGACTGCAGGTCAACGTCGACCTGTTCCGCTACGACTATGAGAATCAGACCCAGACCGTGCGGATTCCGCCCGATCGGCCTGGCATTCCCTTCCTGGACCTGACGGTCGTCAGCATCGGCAAGCTGGTGTACGAGGGCGCCAGCCTGGAAACGATCTTCGCCCCTGGGCGCCGCGACAGATTCGATCTGGATTTGGAGTATCTCAGGAAGGCGAACTACAAGGACTTCGTCATTCCGGCGAAGTTTGTCGCCTCCCCGCCGCTCAACATGCAAGGCCTGCCGACCGGCCAGCCGGCGGGGGTCTTCACCGGCGCCCGCGTCAACAACGCGCCCAAGTGGCGCGGCCGCGCCGGCTACACCCATATTTTCGGGCTGAGCAACGGCTTCGAGCTCGAAGCCCACGGCGACGTGCAGTTCGCCGACACGACCTATCTCAGTCAAGCCCCGGCCTATCCCGGGACTCTGCAGTCCTACGCCAGGCCCGCCTACGCGAGCGGCGACCTGTCCTTCTCGCTGCGGCCGGACAACGAGCGTTGGCAGCTCACGGCCTATGTGAACAATGTGACCGACGAACGGATTGTCGCCCAAGCGGACTACGACTCGCAGACCGCCCCGGCCACTGGTCTGGTGTTGGCCACCTATATGCCGCCCCGGACCTATGGCCTGATGCTGAGGGCGGGCTTCGGGGCACCTCCGGCCGCGCGGTAGCGCGGCCGGAGCCGTTTCGATGCGAACGAGTGGCTGGCTCCTCGGCTCAGCGGCGCATGGTGACCGTCACGCCGTAGGTGCGTGGTGGGGCCGCCGCGCAGGCATCGCCGGCGGCGTTGTCGGTGCCGGCCCCCATGAACACGTAATACTTCTCATTGGTCAGGTTGGTGCCCCACAGCCGCACGTCCCAGTTGCTGTCGTCGGGTGCCCAACCCAGCGAAGCGGTGAGCAGCCCGTGAGCAGGGTTCTTCAAACGGTTGTCCGGATCCCAGACGGTCGAGCTGGTGTGGCTATAAAGGATGTTCGAGGTGAACAGCCCGATGCTCGTGGGCATCTTATAGGTGGCGGAGACGCTCGCGGAGAAGGCCGGTGCGTGCGGGAGCTCATTTCCCTCGACGCTGCCGAACGATTGATTGTTGCCGCCCGCCGGCCGTGGCTCGCTGAGGATCGCGTTGGGGAACGAGATGTACCGCGTTTTCAGCGCTTCAGCCGCAGCGCTGAGCGTCAGGCGGTCGGTGACAGCCGCATCGATCGACACATCCAGGCCGTAGATTTCCGAATCGGCGGCATTGGTCGTGCGCGCAAGATTGGTCGCCGGATTGAAGGTGCGCAGTTGAATGTCGCTCAGCCGATAATAGAAGCCGGCCAGGTCGAACCTCACGCGCCGGTTCAGGAAGTTGCCCTTCAGCCCCAGCTCGTAGGCATTGACGGTGGTAGGGTCGACCGGCGGATCGCCGGGAGCAACGAGATTGAAAACACCGCTCTTGAATCCGCGATTGTAGGAAACATAGCCGAGCAGATTCGGCTGTAGATCGTAATCGAGCGAAACACGCCCGGAAGGGCTGCTCCACGACTCGCGAGCCACCTTCACACCGCCGACCGCCGCTCCGTTGCTGCGGAAGAAGGCACCTTCCACCCGGCGCTCATCGTTCGTCCACCGCCCGCCAACGGTCGCGCGCAGCCGCGATGTGAGCGGCGCAGTTGCCTGGCCGTATATTGCGTAGGATTCAGTGTCCTGACGGTTGATGAGGTCGAGGTAGGGCGGCGGAAATACCAGGCCACTGAGCCGCGCAGGGTCATAACCTGCCTTGCTGTCCATATAGAAGGTGCCGACTATCCACGAGAGCGGGGAGTCTGCCGCCGAGAGTAGCTGCAACTCGTTCGTTAACGCATCGGTGTAGAGGAACACCTTTCGCTGGCTGTGAAGGTCCGACGGGGTCGCGTCTATGTCGGCTACCTGATCGTCGCGGGTCTTCTGATAGGCGGCCAGGTTCGACAGCGTCGCCCAGCCAAAATCGTGCGTGATCTTCAGGCTACCCATGGTGGTGTGGACCTTCACATAGGGATCCAGGTTCGTATTGACGTCCCAGAAACCTGCCGGCCCGCGCGACACGCCATCGCGGCCGAGCGCGCCCGGAACCAGGCGCGTATTGATGCCGAGCTGGCTACGATCTTGCGTATCGCTGAAGGAGCCGATCACGCGAGTCGCTTCGCCCAGATCCCAGGCCAGCTTGGTCAGGACTGCGATGTCGTAAGCCCGATAGGTGTCCTCGCCTGTGAGCACATTCTTACCCCAGCCGTCATAGTTGCGGCGGTAATGAACCGTCATGTCGGCGGCGACATTTTCGGAAAGGCCCGTCGTGCCATAGAAGTCGCCGCCGATCGTTTCATAGCTCCCATAGCTCAAGGCTGCTTTGAAGCTTGGCGTGGCACTCGGCGTCTTGGTGACGATCTGGATCACGCCGCCGACCGCGTTGCGGCCGAACAGCGTTCCCTGCGGGCCCTTCACGACCTCGATCCGCTCCACGTTTGGAAGATCGAACGCGTTCGCTTGGGAAGCGAGGACGTAGACGCCGTCGATATACACCGCTGTCACCGGCTCATCTCCCGCAAGCACGGTAGTCGTGCCGATTCCGCGCAACGCGGGAATGATCCCGGAGCTCGAACGGTCGAAGGTCAAACCGGGAACCAGCGCTCCCAACTCGTGAAGGCTGCCCACCCCTAACGATTCCAGCTTTGCCGGCGAAATCGTGGCGATGGCGATCGGCACCCGATCGGCGCTTTCGTCACGACGTTGTGCCGTCACAACGACTTGTTCAAGCTGGGTTCCGCTCGTCTCACCCGACTGGCTCTCCTTCTCAAGGCCGCCCGGTTGGGCGGGGGAGTCCGCAGCATGTACGACACTACTCATGAGTGCGATCGCTCCGGCGACCGCCACGCAGCTATTAAACCGCCACACTCGATTCACGTTGCTTCCCCCTTCTGTTGAGTTTGCCGCACTCTTTATGGGTACGGTCTGTCGCGAGCCGGCCTCATCGCCTCAACAGCTCATTGAGGTACTGGCCCGGCGCGTTTCTGCAAATTCGTTGTTGCGATCTTGCGGCCCGATTTTGCGCAGGGGACGAACGAGGCAACAATCGCAGCACGAGCATCGATCCGTTGACCTTGATGCAGCAGCGGGGCGGGGTGAACATGCTTGACGAGCATCAGACATTGCGTTTTGATGCTCCTACAACAACATAAAGCCCGGGAGAGCTGTGATGACCCTACCGAATGGCCGGGAGCTGGATGACCGTCGGGTCACCCAGTTCGCAGCAGTCGTGGCATCGGGATCGGTGCGCGGCGGCGCGGAGGCGCTCGATGTGGACCCCTCGGTGATCAGCCGTTCGATCGCCCGACTTGAGGAAGAATGGGGAATGATGCTGCTAGAGCGGAAGGGCCGTGGCATCGCCGTCACCGAAGCCGGCAAGCTCGTCTATGATTATTTCTTGCGGCATCAGAGCCTCAGACGCGATCTGATCGCCCAGGTCGAAGCCATGGCGACGCTCGATGGCGGCCATGTCGATGTCATTTGCGGCAACGGTTACTCGAAGATCATCTCGCTCGCCGTCCGGTCATTCCTCGAAAAACATCCGAACATCCGCTTCCACGTCGAAACGGATAGCTCCCCGGACGCACAGAAGCGGATACTGGATGACGAATTCATGATCGGCCTGCTCTTCACCAAGGTGCGGTCGCCGAATCTCTATCGCCATCATTCGTTGTCGGAACCGATTTGCGCGATCGTGCGCAACGGCCATCCGCTCACGCAGACCGAGCGCAAACTGCGGCTGGCCGATCTCCTCCCCTACAATGGATGTCTCGTGTCGAAGGGCTATTCGATCCGCCAGATCATCTCCTCTGCCGAAGTCTATGAACGGTTGATGCTGAACGTGACGATCAGCTCTGCCTGCTTCGATCTGGTGCGCGCGGCGATCTTGAAGAGCGATGTCTATGCGTTGCTCCCGCCACGCGCGGCGAAGACGGAAATCGACAACGGTCAGCTCGTTCCCCTGCCGATCAATAATCCCGTCCTGCTGGAATCCGAGAACTGCATCGTGTCGCGCCGTGGACGGATGCTGCCACCGGCCGCACGGGCATTCGCCGCGCATCTCGTCTCCGTCTACTCGAAGGTAGATGGCAATCTGACGCCCGGTTCCGACGAGCTCGTCAATTCGCCTTGACCACCTTCTGATCGATCGCGCCGAAGACCGACTGGCCGTCCTTGTCGAACACCTCAATGCGAACGCGCTCGCCGAAGCGCATGTAATCGGTCTTAGACTCGCCCGTTGTAATGGCCTCGACTACGCGCCGCTCGGTGATGCAGCTATTGCCCACCGCCGGGTCGAGGTTGGAGACCGTGCCCGAACCGAAGATCGATCCCGCGCCGATGTCGCGGGTCTCGGCCGCGAAGGCGATGATCTCGGGGAAGCCGAAATGCATATCGACACCTGCGTTGGGCCTGCCGAACTCGGCGCCGCGGAAGGTGGTGACGACTGGCAGGTGGAGCCTCGAGCCGTCCCAGGCATCGCCCAGTTCGTCCAGCGTGACCGCAACCGGTGAGAAGGAGCTCGACGGTTTGGACTGATAGGCGCCAAACCCGCGCGCAATCTCGGCGGGGATCAGATTACGCAGCGACACGTCGTTGGCCAGCATCATGAGCAGGATGCGCGGACCGATCTCCTTCGCCTTGGCGCCCATCGGCACGTCGGTGGTGATGACGGCCACCTCGGCTTCGAAGTCCATGCCCTGCGCCTCATCGTTGAAGCGGATATCTTCGCGCGGACCCCAGAAAAAATCCGAGCCGCCCTGATAGATCACCGGCTGCTGGGTGACGTGATCGGGCATCGGTATACCGCGCCAGGCGCACATGCGCTGGTGGTGCGCGGTATAGACGCTACCATCGCACCACTGAATAGCCCGCGGCAGGGGCGAGGCCGCCTCCGCCTGATCGAACGGCCGGGCGTTCGGCACCTGGCCTGCGTTGAGACGGTCGTAGACGGCCCGCAGACGCGGCGCAACTTCGTTCCACTCATCGATCGCCGCCTGCAAAGTCGGCGCGATATCGGGTACTGCGACGGCCCGGCTCAAATCGCGTGACACGACGACCAGTGTTCCGTCTCGCTTTGACGAGCGCAGCGTTGCTAACTTCATTGCATTCTCTTCGTATATTGAAAAATTGGAACTGTGTTGCGCCGGCGTGACTAAGTGGCCGGCTTGGCGGGATAGAATTGTGCGACATCGGGAGCTGCTCCGATCACCTGCTTCAGCTCGGCGCCGTTGACCTTCACCGGATGGGCGTCGAGCAGAATGAAGAGCCAGGTGCACGGCTTGTCGCCGCGATTCGCCCAGGAATGCATCGTGCCGCGCTGGATGACGACGTCGCCGGCACGCAGAGTCGTTGTCTGTCCACCGTCGAGCAACAGATCGCATTCACCCTCGACGAGAATGGCGTAGTCGACCGACTCGGTGCGGTGCATCGGCGCGACACTGCCCGGCGGCAGCCGGCCGATGCGGAACATGCTGCGCTGGCCGAGCCCTTCTTGCGTGTGCCCACGCCAGCCACGCTTCTGCGTGGCCAGCGCGGCGTCCGAATTGTCCACCGGGCTGGTGGCTGTCCCCCAAAGCTCGATGGCCGCCGCCGCCACCTGAGGGTTGCCGCCGGCACCAGGTACCTTCAGCAGCTCAGCGTCGAGCACATCGTCCGCGACGATGATGGCCTTGCCCTCGCGATCGTGACCCGTGATGACTCGGCGGGTCCTAAATTCCAGCGTCATGACATGACTCTCCTGTTCTTTACTCCTGTGCCGATCACGCGTCACCGGCCCGCAAGCAGGTGTTTCTTGGAAACCGTACATTCGCGTGAGCGCCGTAGTTCTCGGTGAACATAGCGGCGCAATGGCGGTCTGCAAAAACTAAGGTGTGTTCCGACCGCCGTCCGATTTCATTTCGACAGGAGCCTCGCAGCAGCCCCCTTGCAGCGGAGTATTTTTAAACGTATTGAAATTGAAGAAGACACTACCGCTCATTGCAAACGGCTGCAACTGCGGGCGCAATCATTGCTCCGTTGCATTTATAGCAACCCAGCCGTCGTCCTCGTCGACGGCACCGGGCCGCGTCACGAACACCTTGCTCGAGAAGGGCGCCTACCACGACGTGGCGCGCGCTTGGCGCCGACGGCTATCACGCGACCGCCGCCGCAAGCTAGTGCCGACGCGCTGGTCGCTGCTGTTCGCACTCAGGGCGGCGCATGTTCAGGTGAAGCACTTCGCGACGGACCATAGCTGGTCGGACAGCCGGCTCGCACTCCAGACCACCATCGTCGTGTGGCTGGGAGCGCTGCCAGGGACGAAGTAGCTCGGCAGATCCGGCTGCGCTGTCCTTAGCGCCACGTGGGCCTGTCCCGGGATCGTGGATTCCTACAGCCTTGCTGCATCCACGATTAGAAGGCGTTCTTCTTGACCTTCTGCACGGCGGAATCCCGCGGCTTTCCTTGATCCGGCCAACCGCCCGGCGGCTGTTTCTTATCGAGAGCTTTTTTCATGGCTTCAGCCCAGCCGACCTTGGCTGTCGCGTGCTTCTTGGTGGACTCCTTTTTTGACGTTGCCATTGGGATACCCTGAGTGAATGTGAAAACTGAGCTCAGTATCGCACCGAAACCGCTGGTTTTCAGGCGAGTAGGGGTCGCACGCAGGCGGCAGCACCGGTGCAGGATACGTGCTGTACCAATTCACCTGACCGGCGACGTTCGAAACCGCAGCTGACACAGCAGCGCTGAAACGAATGCATTGACCGCCCGTGTGACTCGGATTAAGTTGCGCCCTGCTAGGGGAGCCCCGTCAGGGGGCTGAGAGGCCATCGAGCGCAAGCGCAGCGTGGCGACCCTTTGAACCTGATCCAGTTCATGCTGGCGTAGGGAAGTTCTCCAGGGTCGCACGACATCGCTTGCAACAATGTCCGTCGGGCGCTCTGCTTCCACTTCGGCATCTGCTGGATCTCCGTGGTCAATGTCCAAGGAGACTATCGATGAATGCCGTTGCGCTGCAGGTCACTCAGGAATCGCTACCCGCCTCCCGCAAGGTCTACAAGGTCGGTGAACTCCACACGGACCTGCGCGTTCCGATGCGCGAGATCACGTTGCATCCCTCCTCAGGTGAGCCGCCTCTGACGGTCTACGATTCATCGGGGCCGTTCACGGACAGCGCGGTCAAGATCGATATCGAGCGTGGGTTGCCGCGCCTGCGCGCAAGCTGGATCGCGGCGCGCGGCGATGTGGAAGTCTACGACGGTCGTCAGGTGCAGGCGATCGACAACGGTATTCCCGCCGGCACCAAAGGTGCCGCCCCCGAATTTCCCAACCTGCAGCGTCCTTGTCGAGCGATCGGCGGCAAAGCGGTCACACAGCTCGCCTATGCCCGTGCCGGCATCATCACGCCTGAAATGGAGTTCGTCGCGATTCGCGAGAACGTCGGGCGCGCACGGAGCAGAGAAAAGTTGGCGCGCGACGGTCACTCCTGGGGAGCGAGCGTTCCGGATTACGTGACCCCCGAGTTCGTGCGGGCCGAGGTGGCTGCCGGCCGCGCGATCATCCCTGCCAACATCAATCACCCGGAATCCGAGCCCATGATCATCGGCCGAAATTTTCTGGTGAAGATCAATGCGAATATCGGCAACTCCGCCGTCACGTCATCCACGGCCGAAGAGGTCGACAAGATGGTGTGGTCCACTCGCTGGGGCGCGGACACCGTCATGGACTTGTCCACCGGCCGCAACATTCACACCATCCGTGAGTGGATCATGCGTAACTCGCCGGTGCCGATCGGTACCGTGCCGATCTACCAGGCCCTCGAGAAAGTCGGTGGTATCGCCGAGAACCTCACCTGGGAAATATTTCGCGACACACTCATCGAGCAGGCGGAGCAGGGCGTCGACTACTTCACCATCCATGCGGGCGTTCGTCTCGCCTACATTCCACTCACCGTCAACCGGGTTACTGGCATCGTCTCGCGCGGCGGCTCGATCATGGCGAAGTGGTGCCTGGCGCATCACAAGGAGAGTTTTCTCTACGAGCATTTCGCAGAGATCTGCGAGATTTGTCGCACCTACGATGTCAGCTTCTCGCTGGGAGACGGCTTGCGTCCCGGCTCGATCGCCGATGCCAACGACGCTGCGCAATTCGCGGAGCTGGAGACACTGGGCGAACTCACTCGAATCGCGTGGCAGCACGACTGTCAGGTCATGATCGAAGGCCCGGGCCACGTTCCGATGCACAAGATCAAAGAGAACATGGACAAGCAGCTCGCGCATTGCGGCGAAGCGCCGTTCTATACCCTGGGGCCGCTCACGACCGACATCGCGCCGGGCTACGATCACATCACTTCGGCGATTGGCGCGGCAATGATCGGCTGGTTCGGTACCGCCATGCTTTGTTACGTCACGCCGAAAGAACACCTCGGCCTGCCCGATCGC
>JAIBJL010000162.1 GCA_020029545.1 Gammaproteobacteria bacterium | reverse complement strand
TTCACCAGCCCGGCATCGGCAGCGAAGGCGAGATTCGTGATGAAGATCGACATGGTGAAGCCGATGCCGCCGAGCATGCCGGCACCGGCGATGTGCGACCAGCGCAGGTCCGGCGGCAGACGACACCAACCTGCCGCCGTTGCCAACAGACAGAACATCAACACGCCCACCGGCTTGCCGAGCATCAACCCGCCGGCAATGCCCAGGCTGTTGGCGCTCAGGAGTTGCTGCATCCAGCCCGGCTCGATTGCGATTCCCGCATTGGCGAGCGCGAAGATCGGGAGAATCAGAAATGCGACCGGCCGGTGCAGTGCATGCTCGAGTCGATGCGACGGCGACTCGCCATCTTTTTCGCCTGCTGATACGGCACGAAACGGGATCGCGAAGGCCAGCAGGACACCGGCAATCGTGGCGTGAATGCCGGACTTCAGCATCAGGAACCACATCGCTGCGCCACCGACGAGATACGGTGCCAGCGACATGACACGCCACAAGCGGTTCAGCGCGATGAGCGCCAGCCAGACAGCGACGGCGGCCAACAGATACGCCGTGGCGATCTTGGACGTGTAGAACAGCGCGATGATGACGATCGCTCCCAGGTCGTCAATGACGGCGAACGCCACTATGAACACCTTGAGCGATGCGGGTACCGCCTTGCCGAGCAACGCCAGCACGCCCAGCGCAAAGGCGATATCCGTGGCCATGGGAATACCGAAGCCGGGCTGGGTAGCCGCACCGGCATTCAACAGATAGTGAATCGCCGCCGGCAGCAGCATGCCACCCAGCGCAGCTACCATGGGCAGCAACGCCTTGCGAGGTTCGGACAATTCGCCGACGTACAACTCGCGCTCGAGTTCCAGACCGATGAGCAGAAAAAAGATCGCCATCAATCCATCGTTGACCCAGTGCGCAAGGCTCAGCCCCGCGAACTGCGCATGCCACAACGATACGTATGCGGCGCCCGAAGGTAGATTGGTCAGCGTCATCGCGAGCACGGTGCACGCAATCAGCAGCAGTCCGCCGGACTGCTCCGAGCGCACGAAGCGCTCGAAGGTACTCGTCAGGGCGACCGCGACCCGGTTCACGGATTACCACCATGCCGAGTAGAACGCGATCAGGATCAGAACGACGCCGACCGAGCCGATGTTATAGGGAGTCAGTGTCTTGAATCTGACATCGTCGGTGCGAATCAGATTGACGTCAGCCTGTGCCGGACGGATCAACGAAAACACGACCGCCAGCAGCAACGCCAGCAGGAAGGCAACACCCATGCGATCCATGAATGGCAGGTCCGCCCAGAAAATCTTCAATGCCAGCGACAGAACGAAAGAACCGATCGTCGCTGCGATCGCGCCGAGTTCCGTCGCCTGTTTCCAGAACAATCCCAGCAAGAAAATCACTACGATGCCGGGCGTGAAGAAGCCGGTGTATTCCTGAATATACTGAAACGCCTGGTCGAAGCTGCCGAGCAGCGGGCGCGCGGCGGCAATGGCAATGACAATGGCGACCACCGCGGCGATGCGGCCGACTCGCACCAGCGTCGCCTCGTTCTTGGGCGCACCGAGCTTGTTGTAAATGTCGAGCGTGAAAATCGTCGCAATCGAATTGATCTTCGATGCCGTCGAGGCAACGATCGCCGCAACGAGCGCTGCGAACACCAAGCCGACGATGCCCGTCGGCAGCAGACGCATCATGGTCGGATAGGCTTCGTCGGGTCGCGACAGATTTGGCGCCAGCATGACTGCGGCGATGCCCGGCAATACGATGATGGTCGGCATCAGCAGCTTCAGATACGCAGCGAACATGACGCCTCGCTGCGCCTCGTCAAGGCTCTTCGCTGCCAGCGCGCGCTGGATGATGTACTGGTTGAAGCCCCAATAGCTCAGATTCGCGATCCACATGCCGCCAATCAGTACCGAGATGCCGGGGAGGTCCTTGTAGTACGGACTGGCCTGATCGAGGATCATGTGAAAATGATCCGGCGCACGCTCGACCAGCAGGCGAAAGCCGTTGACGATCCCTTCACCGCCGCTGATCTTTTGCAAGGTCAGGCCGGACACGAGCAATCCACCCAGCACCAGCAACGTGACCTGAACGATGTCGGTCATGGCTACGGCACGCAGTCCACCGCGCAGTTGATACAGCAACGCAAACAGCCCGAGCGCCACGATGGCAGTGTTCTGATCGACCCCGGCGACCTTGTTGACCGCAATCGAACCGAGCCAGATGATCGAGGTCAGATTGACGAAAATGTACAGGCCGAGCCAGAACACCGCCATCAGGGTGCGTATGCGGGTGCCGTACCGCTGTTCCAGGAATTGCGGCATGGTGTAAATCTGGTTGCGCAGGAAAATCGGCAGGAACCATTTGCCGACGATGAGCAGCGTCAATGCCGCCATCCATTCGTACGATGCAATGGCCAGCCCGATGGCATAACCCGATCCGGACATGCCGACGATCTGTTCGGCTGAAATATTCGCCGCAATCAGCGAAGCGCCGATCGCCCACCACGGCAGATTTTTCGAGGCCAGAAAATAGTCGGTCGAGTTCTTTTCGTGGCCAGCCTGGTCGCGCGAGACCCATTGCGCCAGCGCAAACAGACCGATTGCATAGGCGATGACAATGCCAATATCGAGCGCAGCAAGCTGCATAAGTGTCCTGCCTGTCTTGTTGTCGGCAGCAGCAGCCTCTGCACTTGTCGCTGGCGCCGTGAATCCTGTCGCGGCGTTGCAGTTTTCACGCCTTGAGCAGCACTCTACAAGCGTTCGGCGTCGCGGCATAGCCCGCGGCTCATGCGTCGCATTCGCCGTGCGGTCGACAACAGCCTGTGACGGGTGATGAACCAGCCGGTAAGAATGACAAGGTCCATGCTGTCCATTCAGGAAATGCCGTAACGGGAACGATGTCACACAGAGGTGATGACCGTCACCCGCGGGACGATGTGTGTTTCGTGATCCAACGCACTGCTACCGCAAGGTCATGCGCGGCATGCTCTGACCATCTGTTCATTTCCTGGCAGAGCAAGCATGAGCCCAGAAATCCTTAGCGCAGTGTTTTTTGTCATCGGCATGATTGTCGCGATGAACACCTCGCGCGCCCTGACCGCCAAGCAGTCTTTCGAACAGCAGCAGATCCTGAAGACCGGTCTGCAGGCGCAGGGAACTGTCACGCAAGTGTGGCAGCCGCCACTGGCCGGCAGCTTTCCGCGAATCTATTTCCGCTTCGAGCCACGCGAAGGCGGTGCGCCGGTCGAGTGCTGCCATATTGATCGTCGTCCGCAAGGGCCAGCGACGGCCTCGCTGCCCGCGGTGGGATCGTCCGTGAGCGTGCGTTATCTGCCAGACAATCCGCGCAGCGCGGTTATCGCGCGCCTGGTTTCACGCTTTCTCCAGTAAGCCGATACCCCGAGTCTGTCGAACTGAAGGTTGACCTGCTGCGGCAGTGTCAGCTTACGTCCCTCGTTCCGGTCCTTGTTTCGCCTCGTGCAGCGCTGTCGCGCAAGATTTTCTGCCTCTGGTTGCCGACGATTGACGTGTCATCGGCCGGGCTGTCGCGCGATTTGCAGCACACGGCAACGCCGATCAAGCCGGCTGCCGGATCTGATCTCAAATTAGATCGACGACGGAACCAACGATCCGCCCCCCTCATTCTGTGGCTGAGCTTGCAGTCGTGCGAATGGAGGATTTATGGGCATCATTATCTGGTTGATCGTAGGTGGCGTCGTGGGATGGCTGGCCAGCATTATCATGCGGACGGATGCGCAGCAGGGCCTGTTGCTGAATGTCGTCGTCGGTATCGTCGGTGCGCTACTTGCTGGGTTTATCGTGTCGCCGATGTTGGGGGTCGGGACCATCAACGAAGGCATCAGCATCGCCACCTTCGTCGTGTCGCTCATCGGCGCGGTGATCCTGTTGGCTATCGTCAACCTGTTTCGCCGCGGTTCGGTTCGTTGAGGCGAGGCATCCCGTGTGAGTTGCATTTGGCCTGGTGGCGCAAGCGACCAGGCCTTTTTGTTGGCGTGTCGACATCGCACCGGCCATTCTCACAGTCTTCGCCCCATGTCGCTAAATCACTACAGTGTGGAACATAGCGAGTGACGGAACGACTGCTTATTTGCTAGCGTTCGCCTGCGCCATCCGGCGCGCGTTGCGAAAACGCAACGCGCACACTTCAAGTTAGCGAGGAATCAAACAAATGAACCTAAGAATCCGGGCGGTCACCGCTCTGGTCCTGGCAGCGGCGTCAGGGGCTGCCAGTGCCGAACAGCCCGTCGGGGATCTGTATGTCGTCCCCTCCGTGGGCTACGTGTGGCTCGATAACGACCGCAACGCTCGGGACGATGTGGTGGCGGGATTGACGATGGGCAAGCACTTCAACGAATGGATCAGCGGCGAATTCACTCTAGACCGCGGCTCTTACGACTTTCCCGGCGGCAGCAGTGAGCTCGATCTAGCCAGTTTCACCGTCGATGCGCTGCATATTTTTGCCCGCGATTCACGCGTGTCACCCTTCATCAGCGCCGGCGCAGGCGTGATGTCGCATCAGCCGGAAGACGCAGACAAGACGCATCATCTGTTGGGCCAAGCCGGCCTCGGTCTGATGATCGACGTCGCCACCCGCAACGATGGCACACTCAAGTTCAGCTTTCGTCCGGAAGTGAAAGCGCGCTGGACATTCCCGAGGGACAATGATCCTCAGGACAAATTCCTCGATGTGGTTGCCGGGCTGGGTTTCCAGTTGTCGTTCGGCGATCGAGCGCCGGTTGCAGCACCGCCACCACCGCCACCGCCGCCAGCAGCAGCTCCGCCCCCACCGCCACCGCCCCCAGCACCCGCAGCGCCTGCCGATTCGGATAATGACGGAGTAACCGATGACCGCGACAAGTGCCCTGACACACCTCCTGGTGTCGCTGTCGACGCCGTGGGTTGCACGCGCCGAGGTGCTGCGACCCTGCAAGGGGTGACGTTCGAGTTCAACTCGGCAACTCTCACTGCCGCATCGCAGCCCGCTCTCGCGGCCGTTGCCGCCGATGTGAAGCGTTACCCACGTTTGAAGATCGAACTGCAGGGTCACACCGACAGCGTCGGTGCCGACAAGTACAACCTCAACCTGTCGGAGAAGCGCGCGCAGTCGGTGCGCGAGTATCTGATTGCGCAGGGCGTCGGCGAGCAGCAGCTCACGGCGAAGGGGTATGGCGAAGCCGAGCCGATCGCGGACAACAAGACCGAGGAAGGCCGCGCGCAGAATCGTCGCGTCGTCATGAGGGTCATCGAGAACCCCGGCGAAGTGAAGATCGATATGAAACAGCCGTAAAGGACTGAAGACTTTCCGGGCCCCGCGCACATGCAGGGCCCGGAAGTCGGCTCCCGGCTCGATGGAAAACCTCACTGGTCGCCCTGGCCGCGGATCGCCTCCTCTTGTTTTTTCGTCCCCGCGACGGCATCTCGTCGGACATCATCCGATCTGCGGCGCAGAGCCCCCATGAGCACGCCCGTCCATATTGTTTGCGGCAATTGCGATTCGATCGTGCGGACACCCACCGAGCGACTCTCGCAGGCGCCGCGTTGTCCGAAATGTCATACCGCCCTGTTCACCGGTAAGCCCGTCGAACTGAAGACTGCGAACTTCGACACGCATGTCGCGCGGAACGATCTGCCGGTCATCGTGGACTTCTGGGCACCCTGGTGCGGCCCATGCCGGATGATGGCACCGCACTTCGAAGCCGCTACCTCACGCTTTGCCGGTCGCGCCCGCCTTGCCAAGGTCAACTCGGACGATGAACCGGCGTTATCGGCACGTTTCAACATTCGTGGCATTCCGACGCTGATCGCACTTCGCAACGGCAAGGAGATCGCCCGGCAGTCCGGCGCCATGGATGTCTCGACTCTCGAACGCTGGATCGGCAGCGCCATCGCGGCACTAAGTTAAGGCGAATCAGAGTCTTTCTTCACCTCTCCCTTGGGAGAGGTCGCACACAGTGCGGGTGAGGGGAGACGCGACAGCGTCAAACAGGCGCGCTGCGCTTCCCCTCACCTGTGCTCCGCACGACCTCTCCCAAGGGAGAGGTGAAGAAAGGCGGCACGCACGCTTAACTTAGTGTCATTCGTGAGTAGTAAGTAGTGAATAGCGATTCGCCAGCATGCAGCGCAGGAGCGCCAACAGCCTGGGTCAATGAATTCGCCGGTGTGGCTGGCGAGACCTGTACATGACGTCGAGCGCGGATCAAAATCGACGCAATCCACACGGCCCGATGTCGATCGGACCACAGCTTGAGGGCACCAAAGATGAAGCGAACGATTGTTCTTGCGTTGATCGCGGTCAGCGGCTCGGCTGTGGCACATCCGATCCGGCTTGCTCAAGCCAGCGCCGCCGCACCGACGTTCGCTGCATTGGACGCCAATCACGATGGCAAGATCAGCGTCCATGAAGCCAGCGCCAATGACGAGGTCTTCGTCGCCTTCAAGAAACTGGACGTGGATCGCGATGGCGATCTGACGGCGGCGGAATTCGCAGCCTTTACTCCGGCAAAGAAATAGCAACGGACCCGGGGCGGCAAGCGCGCGGCGGCCCAGCCCGACCGTGCATGATGCGCACCTATCGGAACGGCGCGGTTGCCGTAGCAACCGTCGCCGTCACTCGCCACACGACATTGCCCACATCGTCCGCGACCAGTACGGCACCGTGCTTGTCGATGACCACGCCCACCGGGCGACCGCGCGCATTCCCGTTCTGATCCACAAAATCGCGCAGGATCGATTCCGGCTTGCCGGCTGGTTTGCCGGCGACAAACGGCACAAAGATCACTTCATAGCCGCTGCGGGGGTTTCGATTCCATGAGCCGTGCAGGCCGATGAACGCACCGCCACGATAGCGAGCAGGCAGTGCATCGGCATCGTAAAACGCGAGGCCCAACGATGCCGTATGAGACCCCAAAGCGTAATCCGGTACCACCGCTTGCGCCACGAGTTCGGGACGCTGCGGCTTGACTCGTTCATCGACATGCTGCCCGTAGTAACTGTATGGCCAGCCGTAGAACGCGCCTTCGCGCACGGATGTCAGATAGTCGGGCACCAGGTCATCGCCGATCTCATCGCGTTCATTCACCACGGTCCACAGCTGTCCGGTCTGTGAACCGTCGGTACCCTTCTGCCACGCCATGCCGTTGGGATTGCGCAATCCGGACGCATACACCCGCGTGGCGCCGTTCGCCGGATCGATCTCCAGGATCGCCGCGCGCCGCGTCTCCTGCTCGATGCCGTTCTCAGCCACGTTGCTGTTCGAACCCACAGTCACATACAGCCGCGAGCCATCGGCATTGGCGATGACATTCTTGGTCCAATGGTGATTGATGCTGCCGCCGGGCAGGTCGGCCACTTTGCTGCCGGATGAGGTAATTTCCAGCTGACCTTCGACATAGGGGAATCGCAGCAACGCATCCGTGTTCGCGACATACAGATCGGAGCCCACCAGCGCCATGCCAAAAGGCGAGTTCAGGTTCTTGAGCAGGACGCTGCGCACCTCGGCTTTGCCATCGTTATCCGCATCTCGCAACAAGGTGATGCGGTTGGCACTGGGCGTGATGCTGCCGGCACGCTTCATGACCTTCGTCATTACCCAACCGCGGATGCCCTTGCGATCGTCGGGACGCTCCGGCGCATTGGTTTCGGCGACCAGGACATCGCCGTTGGGCAACACGTACAGCCAGCGCGGATGATCCAGTTCGTTCGCGAAGGCTGCTACCGCAAATCCGGCCGCAGCTGTCGGCCCTGTGCCGGATGGCCAGCTGACTGCAGAAGCAATATGGACGCGCGGCACCACTGAAGAGCGCGGTGGCGGCAGGGGGACGTTGCTACCGAACTGCGCACCGTCCGGCAACGGCTCGGGGCTGCTGCACGCGCACAGCAGCAGGAATGCATTCGCCAGAACGCGGCCTCGAACAGCAAGCTTCATCGTCCGGGAGTAACTCATGCGGGCGCAACGCCTCGACGGCAGGCCGCGTTCCGCGGATGCGCAAGCACACTGCAATGAACCGAGGAAGTCGTGAACTCGGTTAAGGATTCGGCGAGTTCGTCAGAGCGGAAGGAATCATCGAGACATCGGTCCCGCGCGGCGTGGCGGGACCGATGGTGATTTACGAACGGACCGTCAAGCGCGGTTGGCGCGCTTGGCCTGCTTTTCGGCCCGCTTCTCCTTCAGCGACTTGGTCGGCTTCTTGCGATCTTCTTTCTTGCGATCCATACCCTTGCTCATCGTAGTCTCCGGGTTAGTCATCGGAAGCTGTTCGGGACCCAACGCATATGAATGAAACGCAGCTGTCCCGTCAAGCGGCGTAAACTCTTCCGCTCCGGCGCCCTCGCCTTCGCGACGGACAGGAACGGGATCACGTTCAGGACCTGCCATCGATCCGCCGGTCAATCTACACCATGACCGTATTCGCCGCATCCGGACCATTTCAGCAGTACGCCAACACTGGCAGGCCGGTGGCGGCTCACCGCTCAACTCGCTGATTCGCTGATTCGCTGCGAACCGGAACGCGGCGTTCGAGTTACCGCGGGTGCGGCATGAACCGCCGATGGCAGCTTTCGCACACGGCGTAGATCGCGTCCCCCGCTTCGGACATCTTGTTGACGTTCTTCGCGTCCGCCGCCGTTACAGCAAGCATCGCTGCCTCGATCAACGCAAGGGATTGCTGCGTCCATTCCTTGCTGTCAGGGGCAAATGCATCCGGCGTGCGACCCGGCAACATCAGCAGATTGCCGGACTCGGCCAGCGACATCGCATTACGCGCGACAGTCAGCCAACCGTCATTTGATTGCGGTGCTTCGCCCGCCACATCGAACACCACATCGGAGGTGGGTACGACCAGCGCGTTCATCAACTGTTTGACGGTCATCACGGTCTTGAAAGGAACAGGTGGCGGCGGCGGTTTAGTCGCGGGGGACCGGGCACAACCCGGTAACCCGAATGTCATTATCAGCACGGCACCGAACCATCTCGTGCTCAAGCCCCGCATCGCCTTGTCCACGCGCCGCAGCATTTATTTATTGCGATAGCAACGCGAGCATGCGCTTCAACGCGAAGTGTCGATAGCTGTACTCCGCCAGTTCGAACACTTCGTCCCAATCACACTCCTTGGTAACATCCAGTGAAATCCAGCCGTTGTGGCCGAGATAGGCGGGGATATGAAATCGGGCCTCGCGAGTCAACAGCGCCTGCCGGTTCGCGCCCACCCAGAACGACACCGTGAGCCGCTGCCGATCGTGAAACATCGACGCGAACGATTTCCGGCCGGCCCGCCACACCGGCATACCGAACTGCAGCACTTCCGAGGTTTCCGGCAGCGCTAGACAGATCCTTCGCATTCCCTTCAGCACAGCCTGCGCCCGCCGCGACTGCAACGGGTCGATGTCGCTCGGCGACAGCGGCTTGGTCGGTGCCTCGACGTCGATGGTCTTGCCGATCGCAGCCGCGAGTGCCGGCGGCGCGACCTTCTCGTAAGCTTCGCGCACCAGTTGTGCAATCTGTTTCCACGACGCGCCACGATTCAGATGCATGCCTAGCCAGCCGCGCGGCCCGACATACGGCGGCACGAAGAACTGCTCTGGGTCAGCCTGTGTATGCAATTGCTGCGCACCGTCCGGCGAGTTCAACCACAGCGCAATGCGCCCGTCGCCGTGATGATTGATCACATACGTCGCAAAAGTCTTGCCCCGCACCCGGAAGTCCGGCGAGCCGTGCGACGACACTTCTTCCGCCTCCGGGAATGACAGACATACCTCGCGAACTGCCTTGCTGATGTCCTTTGCCATACTGCCCCCTCCTCCCGAGGTTACATCCCATCCGGTGGGGCGACTGCCCTTGAGAATAGCAACCACCCGCTACTCCGGTTTTTAATTTCCCGTTATCCGAGCTTTCTCCAAAGGAGCAAATGATCAGCAGGCTAGCAGCCTGTCGGACTGAAGGTTGATCTACTGCGGCGGTGTCAGATGGGTCCATTTTTCCGATCCTTCTCGTTAAATAGCTATGGCTATTCGCCTCCAACGATCGAAAAACTGTCCTCCATCTGCCACGCGCCTCGCTACGATC
>JAIBJL010000476.1 GCA_020029545.1 Gammaproteobacteria bacterium | reverse complement strand
GACAAGCACCTTCGTGACGGAATGCCGGTGGCACCTTGACACACAGATATATTGACATAAATATAAATCCCAGAGCCAACCGCTCGGCGGCGTATTAGCAATGCAGCAGTGTGCGGGCACCTCAATACGGGGATTCAGAAGCTACGTTTTTTTTCCAAATCTGGGAGTGGTGCCATGAATTTTCGACATTGGATGCGACCGCCGATGCTGCTTTTCGCGGTATGCCTGGCCTCACTCGGGGCTCTCTTCTATTTCGCCGCCGCACATCGCACACTAATCGGGGCACCTACAGCCGACACCGCAAATACGCCCGACGATTTCATCGTCGAGGCGCCGCACGGTACCGGCGAACCGATACAGGAAGGGCCTGGAGAGAGCGCCAGGACACGACTTCAGGTGGATGGCGAGAATTCGCCTCGGGGGCTTTCATCTCGTAGTCAATGTCGCAGCGTAAAGCCGGCAGAGCAGCCACCTTCACCGGAGGGCGCGGAATCGTCGGCTCTGATTGATACCAAGCAGCCTTGCGGGTGAGGCGATTCGGCTTGGCGATGTGTCCCCCGACCAGTCGTTCATCGAGTCGGCCAGCAGCCTAGTGGCCCGCCCAAGTTCGGCTTGGAGCGCTCACTGCGTTGTACGGACAAGGCACCTGCCTTCCATCTGTCGCCACTCAATTTTCCCGGCAACGGAGTCCTCCGTGGGAACGATCTGCTGACGTCCGAGACAAACACTCCGTGGATGGTCGACTGGTTCCGCGGGCGCTATCGCGAAGTCGCCAGCGCCGATCGGGGCGGCATACCAATGTAATGATATCAATGCAACTCACGCGCTGAAGGGGAAGTGCCGGCCGTGGCGAAATTCAGGCTTCGCTCACGAATCTCAACAACATTTAGCGGCATTGCGCTCGCGCTGATGCTGAGCGGCTCGCCGCCTCACGCTGCGCCGCATTCTCAAGCCGTGGAGAACAAGCAGGTCGCGGCGGCCATTGCTCGAAGCAAAACGCCTTGCCGACACGTGCCAAGCCGTTGGAAAACAGTTGCGCAGCTTGACATGCAAGGCGATACAACAAGGCTGCGAAGGTTAGCTTCACAGGCTTTGAAGCTCGATACTGGTAACACCGAATTGCTCGAGCTCCAGGGCCAATCGCAGTATCTCGCGAAGCATTATCGCGCTGCGGCAGGCACGCTTGAGCGGCTCGTGAATGCAGCGGAGATGAATCGCAAGCACCCGGCTGGGGAACCTACCCTGCCGGACAGGTCGTCGCTGCGGCGCTTAGCAGCGGCCACAATCCCACCCCCACAATTCGCCCGCCGAGCATGGTCGGGTATATTCATTGCAATGTTTTCCACAATGGGGCATCGCGAGAAGCACGGCGTAGTAATACATTGTATGGGTATCCATCTCCGTCCATCGCGATTCAGCTCGGATTCAATCCTCATGTGTTAATCAGTTGACTGATTTCGAAGAAGGAGCCGCATGAACGCCCTCACCTGCCGTAGCCTGGCGCCAGCTTTGTTTCTGGCGGTGGACGGCGCGTTGCTCGAACGCTCGCCCAGCCCGACCACGGTGTCGATCCCCGGTCAGTTGACAGAACTCCTGTACCAGCTCTGGCTCCGCCTCGATGGCGCCCTGGCGCTGGTGAGCGGCCGCCAGATCGATGATCTCGATCGAATGTTCCGTCCCTACCGCTTTCCAGCGATCGGCATGCATGGCAGCGAGTATCGTGACGGCAGCGACAACCTTGTGTCGACCGAGGTCGATTCGTGCCTCATCAGCCGGCTGCACGAGAACGCCAGCCTGCTGGCATCGCAATTTGCCGATGTCCTCATCGAGTATCGCAGCCACGGCGTTGCCTTCCACTACGGACTGGATCCGAGCGTGGCGCCACGCCTTATGAGGGAAGCAAGCCGGCTGTGGCAGCAGCTCGGCACCGAATTCGCCCTCCACCGGGGAGAGTCATCGATCGAGATCCTTCCAGCCGTCGGCAGGCAGGACATGGCCATCCGGGAATTGATGAACGATCCCGCGTTTCGCAACCGCCAGGCCGTTCTCATAGGCGCAGACCTCGCGGATGAGACTGGTTTCGGCTCTGTCAACGCCATTGGTGGCGTCTCCATTGGCATCGGGCCAACTCGAAGCACTTGCGCACAGCATTGGATCAGCGGACGCGAGGACCTGCTACAGCTGCTGTTCCGCATCAGCAATGATGTGCCAACCCCGATAGAAGAGTTTTCGCGAGCGTTCCAGTTCTCTACACAGCGCAGGCCGAAATGATGTGCTCGCACCGTCGCAGGTTCGGCATCGTGTTGCGTCATTCCTGTCAGGGAGCACCCAATGCCCGCATTCGATGAAATTCTCGCACTGCCCCTGTTCAGCAACCGGCCGGTTTCCTGGCTGCTCGCCGGTAGTGTCACGGTAGTCACTTTCATCGTGCTGCTCTCACTTCGTCGCCTCGTGCACTCCTACCACACGAGATTCCAGGCGACGGAGCGCACTGAATTCATGGAGATTCCAGTCGAGGTACTCAGCCGGACCGCGCTGCCATTCTTCGTCGTCGTCGCGTTGTTCGCCGGCTTGCAGACGTTGACCATGGGAGACAGCACGGCGCGCGTGTTGGTCTCGATCATTACTATCGCAACGTTCTGGCAGTCCGGCATCTGGGCTGGCGCTGCCGCCTCTGCGTGGCTCGAACGCAAACGCCGCCGCAGCATGACTGCAGACCGCGCCATGGTCGGCTCGCTGGGCATTATCGGCGTCATCGTCAACGTCGTCATCTGGGCCCTCGTCGTTCTGCTCACGCTCGACAATCTCGGTATCAATATCACTGCCTTGGTGGCGGGCCTGGGCATCGGCGGCATAGCGGTCGCGCTGGCATTGCAGAATATCCTCGGCGACCTGTTTGCCTCGCTATCGATCACGCTGGATCGCCCGTTCGTAGTCGGCGACTTCCTGATCGTCGGCGATTTCATGGGCAGCGTGGAGAACATCGGCATCAAGAGCACCCGATTGCGCAGTCTCAGCGGCGAGCAGATCGTGATGCCGAATGCTGACCTGCTGGGCAGCCGCGTACGAAACTACGGCCGCATGTCCGAGCGGCGTGTTGTCTTCGCGACCAGCGTGACCTACGAAACAGGCATCGACCTGGTCGAGCGCATCCCCCAGATGATCCGGAAAATCGTCGAGGCGCAGCAGGACACGCGCTTTGATCGCAGTCACTTTGCAAAGCATGCCGCAGCCTCGCTCGACTACGAAACCGTCTACTACGTGCTGTCCGCCGACTACAACCGCTATATGGACATTCAGCAAGCAATCAACTTGCGATTACACCGCGAGTTGACCGCTGCCGGCGTCGAGTTCGCGTACCCGACGCAGAAGCTTTATATCGCGCCGCAGCCACCGCAGAATTCGGCGTCGGTCTCCAAATCCGGTGATGCGCCCACACGCGCGCCTCACGCCTGATTCGAGCCATGCATCGCCTGATATCGCCGCTAACCGGTAGGCGGACAAAATCGTCGCCGGCGAAAGTTGTCAATGTCCCGAGCGTGCATCAGTATATTGACACCAATGTATGGTTCGACGCTGTTCGGCAACGCCGCACA